>JALRCL010000689.1 GCA_023268575.1 Patulibacter sp. | reverse complement strand
GGTGGCCCTCGCCCGTCGATCGCGATCATCGGCGCCGGCTTCGGGGGCATCGGCGTCGCCATCCGCCTGACGCTCGCGGGCTTCCGCAACGTCCGGATCTTCGATCGTGCCGACGGCGTCGGCGGCGTCTGGCGCGACAACACGTACCCGGGCGCCGCCTGCGACGTGCCCTCGCCGCTGTACTCGTACTCCTTCGCGCCGAACCACGAGTGGCCGAACCGCTACTCCGAGCAGCCCGCGATCCTGGACTACATCGACGGCTGCGTGGACCGCTTCGGCCTGCGCGACCGGCTGCAGCTGTCGACGACGGTCGAGCGCGCGGTGCTCGACGAGGGGGAGGGCCGCTGGCGGCTGGAGACCGATCGCGGCACGTTCGACGCCGACGTCCTCATCCCCGCCTGCGGACAGCTCAGCGAGCCGGCCTACCCGGCGATCGAGGGCATCGACCGCTTCACGGGCACGGCGTTCCACAGCGCCCGTTGGCGCCACGACGTCGACCTCTCGGGCAAGCACGTCGCCGTCGTCGGAACGGGCGCCAGCGCGATCCAGTTCATCCCGCGCATCGCCCCGCAGGTCGAGCGACTGACGGTCTACCAGCGGTCGGCGCCCTACATCCTGCCGCGCTTCCAGGCCTCCTACGCCGAGCGTCACCACCGGCTCTTCGCCCGGCTGCCGATCCTCCAGAAGCTCGAGCGGCTCGGGTGGTTCGCCTTCGGCGAGGCCGGGACGTACGGCATGGTCCGCCACCCCGTCACGAGCGAGCCGTTCCGCCGCTGGTGCCTGCGCTACCTGCGCAGCAAGGTCGCCGACGACGAGCTGCGCCGGATCCTCACGCCGGACTACGCGTTCGGCTGCAAGCGGGTGCTCTTCAGCGAGAACTACTACGACGCGATGGTCCGGCCGAACGTCGAGGTCGTGCCGGAGTCCGTGCGCGAGGTCACGGCGACGGGGCTCGTCTCGACGTCGGGGGTCGAGCGGCCGGCCGACGTCATCGTCTACGGCACGGGCTTCCGGTCGAAGGACTTCGTCGCGCCGATGCAGATCATCGGTCGCGGCGGGCGCGAGCTGAACGCCGAGTGGGCCGCCGGCGAGCGCGCGCACCTCGGCATCACGGTCTCGGGCTTCCCGAACATGTTCCTCGTCTACGGGCCGAACACGAACCTCGGCGCCGGCTCGATCGTCTACGTCATCGAGAGCCAGGCGAACTACGTCGTCGACGCGCTGCAGCGGCTCGCCGCGCGGGGCGGCGGCTGGATGGACGTGCGGCCCGAGGTGCTCGAGGCGTTCGACCGCGAGACGCAGGAGCGGCTGTCGCGGACGGTCTGGCAGACGGGTTGCGAGAGCTGGTACGTCGACGCGAACGGCCGCAACGCGAACAACTGGCCGGCCCAGGTGCTCGAGTACCGCCGCCGGACCCGTCAGGTCGACCCGGCGGACTTCACCTGGGTCGGCCCGACGACGGCGCCAACGCCACCCGACCGCGTCGCCGTCCCCGCGTAGCGCCGGCTACCGCGGCTGCTCGTCGAGCACGAGCGGGGCGAGGCGGCAGGCGAGCAGCACCTCGGTCGGGTGCGCGTCGAGGGGGTGCCCGAGCGCGCGCTCGATCCGCCGCACGCGGTTGGCGACGGTGTTCTCGTGCAGGTCCAGGCGCAGCGCGGCGCGTCGCGGGCGGCTCTGCTCCTCCAGGTGGACCTGCGCGGTCCGCAGCAGCTCGTCGCGGTCGGGCAGGGCCAGCAGCGGACCGAGCCGGCGGTGGACGAGGGCGCGGGCCCCGTCGAGCTCGACGCTCGCGAGGGCCTCGACGGCGATCTCGCCGTAGGGCCACGTGACCCGCTCGCCGCCGTGGAGCTCCGCGACGCGGCGCGCGTGCAGCGCCTCGCGGTGGCTGCGGCGGAAGCCGTCGAGGTCGCGTCCCGCGGTCCCGATCGCCAGCCGCGGGCCGCCCCCGGCGCGGGCGGTGATCGCCGCCAGCAGCGCTGCTTCGTCCGGCGCGGCGCTGCTGCCGATCCACCCGAAGGCCGCGGCGCCCTCGAGCGCGACGACGAGCGGGCTCCCGGTCCCGAGGCCGGTCAGCGCGGCTGTCAGCGCCCGCTCGAGCGTCGCGCTGCCCTGCGTGGCGTCCTCGCCGTCGGCCGGCCACGCGACGACGGCGACGTGGTGCCGGCGCAGGTCGTAGCGCAGGCGGCTGCCGGCGGTGGTGAGGTCGATCGCGCCGCCGTCGAGCAGCGCGCGGACGGTCTCGGCACGGACGGCGGCGCTCGACCGCGTCCACTGCTCGCGCTCCTCGTGGAAGACGTCGCGCGCCCGGTCCGAGAGCAGCTCGATGAACGCGAACATCGCCTCGCCGCTCTCCGCGAGGGCCTGCCCGACGAGCGTCGGGTCCCCCAGCCGCTCGCGCACGAGCGCGGCCCAGATCTGCCAGACCGTCGCGTGCGCGGTCTGGTACGTCCGCAGGAGCGCGTCCAGCGGCACGCCGCGGTGCGCGAGCCGGCGCGCGTACTCGACGGCGAGCGCGGGCAGGTCGATCCGCCTGGGGTCCACGCGCTGCTCGCCGATCGCGCCGAAGAGGCGCAGGTTGTCGGCGACGCTCTCGCGCGTGGCGCGTTGCAGGTCGGCGTCCCCGCCGAGGTCCGGCACGCGGCGGTGGATCGCCTCGGTGACCGTCTCCACGACGGAGTCGAACCACGCCGGGTCGGCGACGAGCGACGCGACCAGGGCCCCCCAGGGCGGCAGCGGATCGGCCGCGCCGCGGGTGCGCGCGGGATCGGACGGGGGAGGCATCCGGCGGCGACCCTACCGGCTGCTCGCCCACGGGTCGGCCGGTCCGGACGACCGACGGAGGGCGCTGCGGGTGGGGCCGCGGCACCGTCGCGTCGCCGCGGACGGTGCCGACGGCCCACGCGAGGGCGCGGCGGCCGCGCCTAGGCTCGATCGGCGATGCCCTACCTGCCCCGCACCGTCCTGCGCTCGACCATCCGCGCCGGGGTCCGGCCGCTGCTGCACCCGCGGGTCCCGTTCGCGGTCCAGCGGACCGGCCTGAGCGTCGTCGGGGCCCTGCTGCCCTCGCCGGGGCCGGTCGAGCGCGAGCGCACGACGCTCGGCGGGCAGCCCGCCCTCCGGGTCTCGCCGGTGGGCGGCGGCAGCCGGACGGTGCTCTACCTCCACGGCGGCGCGTACACCACGGGCTCCTCCCGCAGCCACGGCGCCCTCGGCGCCGGCCTCGCGCTCGGGGCCGACGCCGACGTGCACCTGCTCGACTACCGGCTCGCGCCGGAGCATCCGTTCCCGGCCGCGCTCGAGGACGCGGTCGCGGCCTACCGGCAGCTCGCCGGCGCCACGGACCCCTCGCGCCTGCTCCTCGCAGGCGATTCGGCCGGCGGTGGCCTCGCGCTGGCGACGCTCGCCGCGCTGCGCGACGAGGGCGTCGGGCTGCCCGCGGCGGTCGGCCTGATCTCGCCCTGGACCGATCTGACCCTCTGCGGGCCGACGGTGACCGCCAACGCGTCCCGCGACCCGCTGCTCTCGGTCGGCTGGCTCTCGCAGAGCGCCGACGCCTACGCGGGCGGCCGGCGGCTCACCGAGCCGGGCCTCTCGCCGAAGGACATCGAGCTCGACGGCCTCCCGCCGCTCGTCGTCCAGTCCGGCGCCGACGACGTCCTCGTCGGCGACGGCGACGCGCTCGTCGCCCGCGCCCGGGAGGCGGGCCACCCGGTGAGCTACGAGCGCCTCGAGGGCCTCTGGCACGACTTCCAGCTCCAGGCCGGCACCCTGCGGGAGGCCGACGAGGCCCTCGAGCGCCTCGGCCGCGACCTCGTCGCGGCCGCTGAGCAGGACTGACCCCGGAACGCGACGCGCCCGCCGGTCGGCGGGCGCGCGAGCAGCGGCGACGGCGGGTCGCCGGGGCGTTCGCTCAGTCCTTGTCGGACGGGGTCGGCGAGACCTCGTCCTCGGCGCCGAGGACCCGGTCGATGAGCCCGTACTCGCGGGCCTCCTCCGGGCTGAAGAAGCGGTCGCGCTCCATGTCGCGGTCGATCGTCTCGCGCGAC
>JALRCL010000170.1 GCA_023268575.1 Patulibacter sp. | reverse complement strand
ACCCGGCGGCCGTCGACGTGCTCGTGGCGACGAAGTACCTCGTCCCGGACCAGGTCCCGCTGCTGGCCGGGGCGGGCGTGACGCTCGTCGGCGAGAACCGCGCGCAGGCGCTGCAGGAGAAGGTCGCGCTGCCCGGCGCGGAGGCGCTGCGGTGGGAGTTCATCGGGCACCTGCAGTCGCGCAAGGTCCCCGACGTCCTGCCGCTCGTGCACCGGATCCACTCCGTCGCCAGCGACAGCGTCCTGCGACGCCTCGAGCGCCATCGGGACCTCGCCCCCGAGGACTTCGACGTGCTGCTCGAGGTGAACGTCAGCGGCGAGGACGCCAAGAGCGGCATCGCCCCGGAGGAGGTGCCGGCGTTCCTCGAGCGGTGCCCGGTCCCGGTCGCGGGCCTCATGACGATGCCGCCGTTCGCCGAGGACCCCGAGGACAGCCGCCGCTGGTTCGCGGCGCTGCGGGAGCTCGCCGAGCGCCACGGCCTGCGCGAGCTGTCGATGGGCACGACCCAGGACCACCTCGTCGCCGTCGAGGAGGGCGCGACCGTCGTGCGCCTCGGCAGCGGGCTCCTGCGCGACTGAGCGCGCTGGCGCCGGCGGCCCGGAACCGAGCCTCAGTGGCCACCGCCGGCGGAGCCCGCCGGACGCCGGCGCAGCGCGATCCCGATGAGGGCCGCAGCGCCGATCGCCACGACGGCCCCGATCGCGCCTGAGAGGGCCATGCCGTCGACGAACGCCGCTCGGGCGTCGCTGGTCAGGGCCGCGGCGAGCTCGGGCGGCAGGCCGGCGGCGACGGTGAGCGCTCCGCCGAGCGTGTCCTCGGCGTGCCGTGCCGCCTCCGCCGGGATGCCGGCGGGCACGTCGATCGCCGCGCGGTAGACCGCGGCGCCGGCGGACCCGAGCAGCCCGATCCCGAGCGCGAAGCCGAGCTCGTTGCCGGTCTCCGACAGCGCACCGGCCGAGCCCGCGCGCTCCTCGGGCGCGCTGCCGACGATGAGGTCCGCGCAGATCGTGAACATCGGCCCGACGCCGAACGAGATCACCGCGTAGGCGAGCAGCGGCCAGGCGACCGGCGTCCCGGGCTCGATCGCGACGAACGCGCAGAGCCCGATCGCCGCCAGTGACAGGCCGCCGGCGATGACGAACGCCGGGCGGATCCGCGCGGCGAGCGCCGGGGCGATGAGCGACCCGACGATGCCCGCGATCGCGCCGGGGATCGTCAGCAGGCCGGCCGGCAGCGGGTCGTAGCCGTGGACGAGCTGCAGGTACTGCCCGAAGAAGAACTGGACCCCGCCGAGGGCGAGGACCGCGAGGGTCTGCGTGCCGAGCGCCGCGCTCAGGCCCGGCGCCCGGAAGAGCGAGAGGTCCAGGAGCGGGTCGACGAGCCGCGCCTGGCGCCGGAGGAACAGCGCGCCGACGAGCAGGCCCCCGACCATCGCCGCCACGGGCAGGAGGTCCGCGCCGTGCTCCGCAGCCCGCTTGACGCCGTACATGAACCCGATGATCGCCACGAGCGACAACAGGACGCTCACCGGATCCAGCCGCGCGGCCGCGTCGCGGTCGCGGGCCTCGGGCAGCCAGCGCGGACCCACGACGAGCAGCCCGAGCATGATCGGCACCGCGAAGAGGAACACCGAGCCCCACGAGAACGCCTCCAGCAGCGCGCCGCCGATCGCCGGGCCGAGCGCCATGCCGCCGAAGAAGGCCATCGCCCAGACCGAGATCGCGACGGTCCGGTCGCGCTCCTCGGGGAAGAGCTCGCGGATGAGCGCGAGGGTCGAGGGCATGAGCGTCGCGCCGGCGATCCCGAGCACGCCGCGAGCGAGGATCAGCAGCAACGCGCTGTCGGCGAGCGAGGCGAGCACCGACGCGGCGGCGAACGCCGCTCCGCCGACGAGCAGCAGCCGCCGGCGGCCGATGCGGTCGCCGAGCGTGCCCATCGTGATGAGGAAGCCGGCGATGAGGAACCCGTAGACGTCGACGATCCAGAGGAGCTCCGAGCTCGACGGCGCGAGGTCGCGGCTGATCTCGGGCACGGCGAGGTGCAGCACCGTCATGTCGAGCCCCAGGACGAACGTCGGCAGCGCGAGCGTCGCCATCCCGAGCCACGCCCGCCGGCGGTCGACGGCCGCGTCCCCTGAGTTGGTCATGCGACCAACATACCGGCGCGGGCGGGTACCCTCGACGGCGATGGCCCGCGGACGCCACCTCCCCTCATCCGAGCGGCGGCTCCAGCTGATCGCGGCGGCCACCCGCGTGATCGCCCGCGAGGGCCTCGATCGCGCGACGACCCGCCGGATCGCCGTCGAGGCGGACGTGCCGCTGGGCAGCCTCCACTACGCCTTCCCCGACAAGCAGGCGCTCGTCGCCGCGGTCCTCGACCACTGGGTGGTCGTCTCGGCGGGGGTGGCGGCCGAGCGCGTCCGCGCCGGCATGGGCGTCGCGGCGGCGGCCGACGTCCTCGTGCGCGCCTACATCGAAGAGCTCGAGGACAACCCGGGGGAGGCGGCGGCGCTCTACGAGCTCGTGCTGTGGGCGCGCCGCACGCCGGCCGCAACGGCCGTCGCCGCTCGCAACGTCCTCGACTACGAGGCGCTCGTGGCCGAGGCCCTCGCCGCGGGCGCCCGGCGACCCGTCGCCGTCGAGCACCTGCGAGAGGCCGCGCAGCTCGTCATCACCGTCGCCGACGGCGTGGCGCTGCAGCTCCTCGCCGGCGGCGACGGGGCCCGCGCGCGGCGCAACGCCGACCGCCTGCTCGGGCACGCGGCCGGGTGGCTCGAGGCCCTCGACGGCCCGTGAGCGGGCGCGGCCCTCGGGCGTCCTGAGGACGTTCGCCGGCGCTCGGGGCAGGAACACGCCGTCGGTGGGAGAATGACGCCCCTGTCATGGCCTTCCGCGACGCTTGGCACAAGGTGCTCGTGTACTTCGCCCTCGCCGAGGAGCGGGATCCCTACGGGGACGAGTACGACGACGAGTACGAGGACGACCGGCGCGATCGCGGCCGTGCGCGTGAGCGTGAGCCCGAGCCGGCTCCCGCACCCGTGCGCCGCCTCGGCGAGCGTCGCCGGCGCCGCGAGGACTTCGACGACATCTTCAGCGACGACGACCCGGGCGGCGGCGGCTCGCACCTGCGACCGGTCGGCGGGTCACGGTCGATCGCCCCGAGCAGATCGTCCGTCCAAGGAGCCGCGCGCGTGCACCTCGTCATGCCGAAGTCGTTCAACGACGCCCAGCAGATCGCCGACAAGTTCAAGGACGACATCCCGGTCGTCATCAACCTGCAGACGTCGGACACCGATCTCTCCAAGCGGCTGATCGACTTCGCCAGCGGCCTGACCTACGCGCTGGACGGCGGGATGCAGCGGATCGCCGACAAGGTCTTCATGCTCACCCCGCGGAACGTCTCGATCTCCGCGGAGGAGCGCGCGCAGCTGATCGAGAAGGGCTTCTTCAACCAGTCCTAGCGCGGTCGCGGCCCCGAATCGGCTCGCCGGCCGGTGCGGGGCGCCGACGCGGTCCGCGGCGCAGCGGTCCGTCGGGTCGGGCCGACCGGTACCGTTGCCGTCGCTGATGCGATTGGGATTCCTGGGATCGGGCAACATGGCCTCCGCGCTCGCGCGGGGCATCGGCGAGCCCGTCCTCGCCTTCGATCCGGTCGCCGAGCGTGCCGAGGCGCTGGCACAGGCCACCGGCGGTAGCGCGGTGGCGACCCCCGCCGCCCCCTGCTCCCGGCGCGATTCCTCCGCCCCCGGCCATCGGCGCCGCCCCGGCCCCGACCGCCCCCCGCGCGCCGATCGCCCCGCCCCCCTCGGCCCCGCGCCCGTCCCCGGCTTTCAACCGTAACGTCGGCCCCGTCG
>JALRCL010000504.1 GCA_023268575.1 Patulibacter sp. | reverse complement strand
ACGTCGGCGACTACGCGGGCCGGCTGCACTCGATCTGGCTGCGGAGCGGCCGCAAGCGCTGGACGCGGAAGCTCGGCGGCAGCCTCTACAGCACGCCGGCCGTCGCCTACGGGCGCGTGTTCGTGGGGAACATCAACGGCTCGGTCGCCGCGGTCGGGGCCCGAAGCGGCCGGATCGCCTGGCAGCGACGCGCGACGGGCTACGTCTACTCCTCTCCCGCGGTCGCGCCCGTCGCCGGGCGTGGGCCGACCGTCTTCATCGGCTCCTACGGCGGGACGCTCTACGCGCTGAACGCCCGCACCGGCCGCCCGCGCTGGACGCGCGACACCGGCGGCAAGCTCTCGGGCGGGGTGACGGTCGTCGGCGACCTGCTGCTCTACTCGAGCCTCGGGCGCAAGCGGACGATCGTGCGCCGGGCCCGCGACGGCCGCGAGGTGTACCAGCTGCACTCCGGGGCCTTCGACCCGGGGATCTCCGACGGGCGGCGGCTGTACCTGCTGACGTACTCGAGCGTCTACCACCTCGTGCCTCGTGCGCAGGCGCGGACCGACCGCCGCTCGCTGCGGCACGCCGCCCGCGCGACGCACCGGCGGCGCTGAGCCGGCAGCGGCGTCGGGACCGTCGGCGACGCCGGACGGACGCGCCGGCGCCATCGGCGGGCGGCGTCGCCGGCGCGGCCCGAGCGGTGGACGGCGGTCCGCGGGTAGGGTCCGCGACGTGTCCCGCGCTTCCCGCCCGCTCCCGCCCGCGTGGCGCCTGCCCGTCGCCGCCCTCGCCGTCGTGCAGCTGGCGCTCTTCGTCGCGGCCCGCCGCGACCTGCGCCGGCGCAGCGACGCCGCGCTGCGCGGCCGCCGCGGGTGGTGGCGCCTCGCGCTGCTCGTGAACTTCGCGGGCCCGCTGGCGTACTTCCGCTACGGCCGGCGGGACTGACCGACCCTCGCGGCCCGCCCGCGGGTCCTAGGCGGCGATCGGCCGGACCGCGATGCCGGCCGCGGCGATCGCGGCCTTGGCCTCGGCGATCGTGTAGGTGCCGAAGTGGAAGATCGACGCGGCCAGCGCCGCGTCGGCGCCGTTGCCCAGCGCGTCGACGAGGTGCTCGAGCGTGCCCGCGCCGCCGGAGGCGATCACCGGCACCGGGACCGCGGCGGACACCGCGCCGGTGAGCGGCAGGTCGTAGCCGGCGGTCGTCCCGTCGCCGTCCATCGACGTCAGGAGGATCTCCCCCGCTCCGCGCTCGACCGCCTCGCGCGCCCAGCGCACCGCGCCGAGCCCGGTCGGGGTGCGGCCACCGGCGACGAAGACCTCCCAGGGGTCGTCCTCGTCCACGCCGCCCGGAACGGCCTTCGCGTCGATCGCGAGGACGACGCACTGGGCACCGAACCGGTCGGCGAGCTCCGTCAGCAGCTCGGGGCGCCGGACCGCCGCGGAGTTCACCGCGACCTTGTCGGCCCCCGCGTCGAGCACCGCCTGCGCGTCGGCGACCGAGCGGATCCCGCCGCCGATCGTGAACGGCACGAAGACCTCGTCGGCCGTGCGACGCGCCAGGTCGACGATCGTGTCGCGCGCCTCGTGCGTGGCGGTGATGTCGAGGAAGACGAGCTCGTCGGCCCCCTCGGCGTCGTAGCGCGCCGCGAGCTCGACCGGGTCGCCCGCGTCCCGCAGCCCGACGAAGTTCGTGCCCTTGACGACGCGCCCGGCGTCGACGTCCAGGCAGGGGATGACGCGCTTGAGGTGCATCGACTCAGCGCTGCTGGAGCGCGGCCTGGCCCTCGGCGATCGTCAGCCGGTTCTCGTAGAGCGCCTTGCCGGTGATCACGCCGCCGAGGTTCACGAGCCGCAGCGCCGCCAGCTGGCGCAGGTGCTCGACGTCGCCGATCCCGCCGGAGTAGATCCAGCGCCCGCGCACGGCTTCGGCGATCCGCCGGACCTCGTCGAGGTCGGGCCCCTGCAGGAGCCCGTCGCGGTCGGCGTTCGTGTAGACGAACCGCCGGACCCCGCGGTGCTGCAGGCGGGTGATCGCCTCCGGCGCGTCGATCGCGGTCGTCTCGAGCCAGCCCTTCGTGGCGACCTTGCCGCCGCGGGTGTCGATCGAGACCATCACGCGGTCGCGGTGGGAGCCCAGGACGGAGTCGAGGAAGTCCTGGTCGTTGATCGCCGCAGTGCCGAGGATCACCCGCTCGGCCCCCGCGCGCAGCGCCTCCCGCACGGCCTCCGGGCTGCGCAGCCCACCGCCCCACTGGACCGGCACGTCGAGCTCCTGCGTGATCGCGGCGAGCGCGTCGAGGTGCTTGGGCTCGCCGTCCCGCGCCCCGTCGAGGTCGACGAGGTGGAGGAACCGCGCGCCGGCGGCGACCCAGGAGCGGGCCGCGTCCAGCGGGGTGTCGCGGTAGACGGTCGACGCGTCGAAGTCTCCTCGGACGAGGCGGACCGCCTTGCCGTCGAGGATGTCGATCGCGGGGTACAGGATCACGTGGCGCACCTCGTGCAGGTCACCGCGAAGCGCCGCAGCACGCGGAGCCCGTCGGTCGACGACTTCTCAGGATGGAACTGCGCACCGTACACGCGCCCCCGCTCGACGGCGGTGACGAACGGCCCCCCGTACTCCCCGTGGGCGACGATGTCCGCGGGGTCCTCCGGATGGGCCACGTACGAGTGCACGTGGTAGAAGGCGGTGCGGTCGGGCAAGGTGCCCTGGAGCGTGGGCCGGCCGTCCTCGCCGCGATCCCCGGAGCCGGTCGGACGCCAGGTCACGAGGTTCCAGCCGATGTGCGGGAGCTTCAGGCCAGGGGCCGCCTCGAGCCGCCGGACGGGGCCCGGCAGCAGGCCGAGGCCCGCGCCGCCGCCGCGCTCGTCCGAGCGCTCGAACAGCAGCTGCATGCCGAGGCAGATGCCCAGGAGCGGCGTGCCGTCGGCGACCCGGTCGCGCACGAGGTCGCCGAGGCCGGATTCCGCCAGGCGCCCGGCGCCGGCGGCGAACGCGCCGACGCCGCAGAGGACGAGGCCGTCGGCAGCGCGCAGCTCGTCGGGGTCGGCCGTGACCGACGCGCGGACCCCGGCGTGCTCCAGCGCCTTCTCGACGCTGCGGCGGTTGCCCATGCCGTAGTCCACGACGGCGATCCGCAGGTCGCCGAGCGTCGGATCGGGCGGCAGCTGCGTCATTCGGTGAGCGTGCCCTTCGTCGACGGCACGCCCCGCTCGTCGGGGTCGATCGAGACGGCCACGCGCAGCGCACGCGCGAGCGCCTTGATCCCGGCCTCGATCATGTGGTGCGCTCCGCGGCCGCGCTCGATCTCCAGGTGGATCGTCGAGCGCGAGGTCGCCGCGATCGCGCGCACGAGCTCCTCGAGCAGCTCGTGCTCGAAGCCCCCGGTGACGCCGTGCGGCAGCAGGCCGCGATCGTCGAAGACGACGAACGGACGACCGGAGAGGTCGATGTGGCACGCCGCGCGGGCCTCGTCCATCGGGATCGTGGCCGAGCCGTAACGCCTGATGCCGACGCGGTCGCCCAGCGCCTGCGCGATCGCCTGGCCGAGCACGAGGCCCGTGTCCTCGACGGTGTGGTGGCTGCCCGTCTGCAGGTCGCCCTCGGCGGCGATGCGCAGGTCGACCTTCGCGTGCCGGGTGAACAGCTCCAGCAGGTGGTCGAAGAAGCCGACGCCGGTCGTGCGGGTGCCCGTGCCGGTGCCGTCC
>JALRCL010000158.1 GCA_023268575.1 Patulibacter sp. | reverse complement strand
CGCTCGACGACGAGCGTCCAGGGCGTGACGATGTCGGCGGCGGAGCGGCGCGCCCTCGTCCGGTCGGCGAGAACCACCGAGCGGTGGACCGACAGCGACCGGCTCTTCGCGGGCGACATCGACGGGATCGAGGACCTCCGGCGGCGGCTCGGGCAAGCGACGACCGCCCTGCGCCGCGACTGCCGTCAGCGCCGCGCCGCGGGGCCGGTGCTCCGGGCCGCGGACCCGACCTGCAGAGCGATGGTGCGCTTCAACGCGGCGAGCTTCGCCGCCACCACCGACACCAGCGGGTGCCGCTCGTCCGCCTGCACCGCGGAGCCGCCGCGCGCGCTCCTGCGGGCCGCCCGTCGCTGGCGGGCTGCGGCCGGCCGCGACCGAGCGGTCCTCCGGAGGGCGGCGATCCCGCGAGCGTGCCTCGCGCTCCTCGTGGGCGCCTCCGACCGCGACGGCGCCCTGCGCCGCCTCGAGGACGCGCTCGAGGCCTGGGTGGCGGCCCCACCAGGGCGAGCGGACGCGGCGGCCGCCGCAGCGACGCAGCCGCTCGTCGCGCTGGATGCGCAGATGCGGCGCGACGGATCCGCGGGCGCGGCCGTCTGCGGACGGCCCGGCTGATCGTGCTCAGCGACCGAGGAAGCGCGGCTTGCGCTTCTCCTTGAACGCGGTGACGCCCTCGGCGTAGTCGGCGGTCGTCGCGTGGCGCTGCTGGAGGCGCGCCTCGAGGGCCATGTGCTCGTCGAGCCCGCGCAGGGCGGCGGCGCCGAGCGCCTCCTTCATCGACGCGATCGCGACGGTCGGCAGGGCGGCGAGGCGGTCGGCGAGGGCGTCGGCGGCGGACCGCAGCTCGTCGTCGGGATGGACCGCGTTGACGACGCCCCAGTCCAGCGCCTTGCCGGCCGGGAGGCGCTCGCCGAGCATCGCGAGCTCGGCGGCGCGGCCGTAGCCGATCCGGGCGGGCAGGTTGAACGTCGCGCCACCGTCGGGCATCACGGCGATGTGGACGAACGCGAGCAGGAAGTACGCCGACTCGGCGGCGAGGACGAGGTCGCAGGCGAGGGCGAGCGAGAAGCCCAGACCGGCCGAGGCGCCCTGGACCGCCGCGAGCACCGGCTTCGGCGCGCGGCGGATCTCCGCGACGATCGGGTTGTAGATCTCGTCGAGGCGCGTGTGCAGGTCGGGGTCGCCCTCGGGCGTCAGCTCGCGCGGGACCTTCACGTCGGCGCCGGCCGAGAAGGCCCGACCCGCACCGACGAAGAGGATCGCGCGGACCTCCGGATCGGCGCTGGCGTCGCGCACGGCCGCGAGGATCTCCCGCCCCATGTCCGGCGTCCAGGCGTTCAGCGCCTCGGGCCGGTGCAGCTCGATCGTGGCCACGGCGTCGCGCCGGTGGACGCGGATCGACTCGAACTCGGTGCTGGTCATCGCGGGCTCCTGCATCCTGCGGTCACGGAGGGACCTCGCGGTCGCGGCCGGCGACCGGCGGCGCGCGTCCCGTGGGTCGCAGGATCGCGGCACGAGCGGCGGAGGGTCCTCCCGCCACGGCCGCAGCGATCCGGCCGGGAACGAACGGCGGCCACGCCTGAGGCCCGGCGTGGCCGCCCCCGCATCATACGCACCGATCGGACAGTCTGTCCTGACGAATCGTCGCGCCGGACGGACCGGCGGCTATCGTGGCGACCATGAGCGCCGAGACCGAGACCGCGCCGCTGCTGCGCGAGGAGCAGGACGGCGTCCTGCTCCTGACCCTCAACCGCCCGGACGTCCGCAACGCCGTCGACCTGCCGCTGGCGGAGGCGATGGCCGACGCGCTCGACCACCTCGACGCCTCGGCGGACCTCTCCGTCGGCGTCATCACGGGCGCGGGCCGCGGGTTCTGCGCCGGGATGGACCTCAAGGCGTTCGCCGAGACCGGCAAGCGCCCGTGGGCGGGGGACCGCGGGTTCGCCGGGATCGTGCGCCGGGCGTCGCGCAAGCCGCTGATCGCCGCGATCGAGGGCTTCGCCGTCGCCGGCGGCCTGGAGATCGCGCTCGCCTGCGACCTCGTCGTCGCCGCGAAGGGCACGAAGATCGGGATCCCCGAGGCGAAGCGCTCGCTCGTCGCCGCCGGCGGCGCGCTGCGGCGCCTGCCCCGCCTGCTGCCGCCGTCGCTGGCGCTCGAGCTCGCCCTCACCGGCGACCTCATCACCGCCGACCGCGCGTACGAGCTCGGCGCGATCAACCGCCTGACCGAGCCGGGCGACAC
>JALRCL010000147.1 GCA_023268575.1 Patulibacter sp. | reverse complement strand
GCCCGGCGGCGACGTAGACGGTGTTGTTGTAGATGCGGGTATCGGGCTTGACGCCGTAGGAGAAGGTGAGCACGCCCTTGCCGTCGGAGCCCCACGCGTCGTTGACGCTGAGGTTGTAGCGGACGGTCGCGCGGCTGCCGTCGACGTAGCCGCCCATGAGCAGCAGGAAGCCGCCCTCGTTGTCGTGGCTGTAGTTGTGCTCGAGGATCGTGTCGCTGGAGCCGAGGTCGATGTCGAAGCCCTGCCCGTCGGTGGCGTGCGTGCGGGTGCCGTAGACCTCGTTGTGGTCGATGCGGACGTTCTGCGTCTTCGCCGGCCAGAGACCGGCCGACGCCGGCTGCGACGAGCCGGCGATCGTCCGCTGGCCAGCGTCGCCGACGACGTTGTGGTCCATGCGGCTGTTCTTCGCGCCGTACATCGTGATCCCGTCGCTGTCGGAGCGCAGCACCCGGTTGCCGCTGATCCGCACGTCGTTGCTCAGGGCCCCCGCGTCGACCCAGAGCCACGGCCCGCTCGAGTTGTCGGCGAAGACGATGCCGCTGCGCCCCACGTCCTCCACGACGTTGTCCTGGATCTGGACTCCGTCGTAGCTGTCGGCGCTGAGCGAGATCGCGAAGCCGGTGTTCGCGACGACGGCGATGCCGCCGTTGAAGTGCCCGTTGAAGCCGCTGCAGTCGAAGCACCCGTTGACGTCGTGCACGTAGTTGTCGCGGACGACGATCCCGCGGACCTTCCCCCCGCCGGCGTTGTCGATGAAGATCCCGCTGCGGTGGGTCCCGGCCTGCGGCGAGCCGAGGTTGTTCCGGCCCGAGTCGCTGACGACCTCGAGGCCCTCGATCGTCCAGTGGCTCTGGTTCTTCAGGGCGACCGCGCCCCCGCCGGCCAGCGAGCCGCCGTCGATCACCGGGCGGGCGTCGCCGCCATAGCGGGAGATCGTGATCGGGTTCCCGGCGGCGCCCGACCCCCGGGGCTGGAGGCGCCCCGACCAGCGGTCGCCCGAGCGCAGCAGGATTCGGTCGCCGGCCGCGAAGGTCGTCGCGTTGAGCTTCGCCAGCGTCCTCCAGGCCGTGCCGGGCGCCGTACCGGCGGCGGCGTCCGAACCGCCCTGCGCGTCGACGTAGTACGTCGTGCTCGCGGCCGAGGCCGGTCCGGCGTCGACCAGGGCGATGGCGCCGACGGCGACGGCGACGGCGGCGAGGGTCCTCGCCAGGTTCCTGCGGTCCATGGGGCTGCTCCTCCGGGGGGTCCTGCCCGGACGCTAGCGGTAACAGATTCCTCTTTCCAGTACACCGAAGGGCCGTGCGCTCGCCCTCGGACGATCGGGTTGGGCGCGAGGCGATCGGGCGTCGCCGGAGGGCGCCGGGGAGATAGCGTGTCCGACCGTGGAGGGCGGAGTTCCGCCCGCGCGATTCTCGACACCCAGGCGACGCAGGGCGGACGCAATGAGCAAGGTCATCTACACCTACACCGACGAGGCACCGGCGCTGGCCACGCACTCGTTCCTGCCGATCATCGAGGCCTTCGCCGGGGCCGCCGGCGTCGAGGTGGAGCTCCGCGACATCTCGCTCGCGGCGAGGATCCTCGCCCAGTTCCCCGACCGCCTGACCGACGAGCAGCGCGTCCCGGATGCCCTGGCCGAGCTCGGGGAGCTCGCGAAGACGCCCGAGGCGAACATCATCAAGCTGCCGAACATCTCGGCCTCGATCCCGCAGCTCAAGGCGGCGATCAAGGAGCTGCAGGACGCCGGCTACGACGTCCCGGCCTACCCCGAGACCCCGCAGACCGACGAGGAGCGCGCCGCGCGCGAGGCCTACGACCGGGTCAAGGGCTCGGCCGTGAACCCCGTCCTGCGTCAGGGCAACTCCGACCGCCGCGCCCCCGCATCGGTCAAGGCGTACGCGAAGAAGCACCCGCACCGCAACAAGCCGTTCGCGGAGGGCTCCAAGACCGCGGTCACGAGCCTCTCGGGCCACGACTTCCGCCACAACGAGCGCTCCGTCGTGGTACCCGCCGACGACACGCTGCGGATCGAGCTCGTCACCGCCGACGGCGAGACGCGCGTCCTGAAGGAGTCGCTGCCCGTCCTGGAGGGCGAGATCGTCGACGCCACCGTCCTCGAGGCCGCCCCGCTGCAGGCCTTCCTGCGCGACACCGTCGCCCGCGCGAAGGAGGAGGGGATCCTCTACTCCGTCCACCTCAAGGCGACGATGATGAAGGTCTCCGACCCGATCATCTTCGGCCACGCCGTGAAGGCGTTCTTCGCCGACGTGTTCGAGCGCTACGGCGACGACCTCGCCGCGGCGGGCCTCTCGGCCAACGACGGTCTCGGCACGATCCTGCCGGGTCTCGACGCGCTGCCGAACGGCGCCGAGATCAAGGCGGCCTTCGAGCAGGCGATCGCCGACGGCCCCCGCCTCTCCTACGTGAACTCCGACAAGGGGATCACGAACCTCCACGTCCCCAGCGACGTGATCATCGACGCGTCGCTGCCGGCCCTCATCCGCAACGGCGGGCGCCTCTGGGGTCCGCAGGGCGAGGAGGACGACGCGCTCGTCGTCATCCCGGACTCCTCCTACGCGGGCGTCTACGACGCGGTGATCGAGGACGTGAAGGCCAACGGCCCGCTCGACCCGGCGACGATCGGCAGCGTGCCGAACGTCGGCCTCATGGCGCAGGCGGCGCAGGAGTACGGCAGCCACGACAAGACCTTCGAGATCGACGCCCCCGGCACCGTCCGGGTCGTGAACGGCGCCGGCGAGGTCCTGCTCGAGCAGCCCGTCCAGCCCGGAGACATCTGGCGCGGCACGCAGACGAAGGACGTGCCGATCCGCGACTGGGTTCGCCTGGCGGTCGAGCGCGCCCGCGTCAGTGGCGACGTGGCGATCTTCTGGCTCGACGAGACGCGCGCGCACGACGCCAACCTCATCGCGAAGGTCAACGCCTACCTGCCCGAGCACGACACCGACGGGCTCGACATCCGGATCCTCGCGCCGGCCGAGGCGACGCAGGTCTCGCTCGACCGCCTCCGTCAGGGCCTGAACACGATCTCGGTCACCGGCAACGTCCTGCGCGACTACAACACCGACCTCTTCCCGATCCTCGAGGTCGGCACGAGCGCGAAGATGCTCTCGGTCGTCCCGCTGATCGCGGGCGGCGGGCTGTTCGAGACCGGCGCCGGCGGCTCGGCACCCAAGCACGTGCAGCAGCTCGTCGAGGAGGGCTACCTGCGCTGGGACAGCCTCGGCGAGTTCTTCGCGCTCGTCCCGTCGCTGGAGAAGTACGCCGAGCAGGCCGACAACGACGCCGCGAAGGTGCTC
>JALRCL010000501.1 GCA_023268575.1 Patulibacter sp. | reverse complement strand
CTGGTCCTGCTGGCGATGCTCGCCGCGGTGCCGGCACCGGCCCGCGCGCAGAGCGACGTCGCGAACGACCCGGCGGCGGCCGCGACGGGCGACGCGCAGGACGCCAGCGCCCTGGACCCGGGCCCGGGCGGTGGAGCCGTGGTCACGACGCACGACGCCACCACCAGGGTCACGGTGCGCGCGGGCTCGACCCTCGCGCAGGCGACGACGACCGCGCAGCCGGAGGTCACCGCCGCCCAGGCCGGAGCCGGCGTGCTGCTGAGCGCCGAGGACCGGGTCGAGCTCGCCCAGGCGCTCGCCGAGGCGACGGAGGAGTCCGGGATCTGCTTCGGCTACCTCGCGCGGCTGGACGACGCCGGCGCGGTCCGCCAGGACGCCGTCTCGAGCCTCGGCCCGAACCAGCGCGTGACGACGAGCGACCCCCGCTGCCCGAAGGGGGGCGTCGAGCTGCAGGTCGACGTCACGTACACCTGTGCCTCCTGCGAGAGCGACGACCGCGCCTCCTGGGGCGTCGTGTCGAACGTCGGCGGCGTCTCGTCGAGCACGGTCAAGCACCGACTCGAGGCGCTCACCGACCTCGGCAAGGGCGACCTGCTCGGCGACAAGGACGACCAGGCGCTGCGCAACGCGACCGCCGCCCTGCCGCTCGCGGTCGGCGGCGCGACCGTCGAGCCGGCCGAGCCGTCGGACGAGGCGGCCGCGCCGAACGGCGACCGCGTCACCGGCTCCCCCGGCTCGGACTGGCTGCGCGAGAACGGCCTGATGACCGGGATCGGCGCGCTGCTGCTCCTCGTCGGCCTCGGCCTGCTCGTCGCCTGGTGGATCAGCACCGGCGCGAAGCGCCGCATCGCGCGGCTGCGCGGCGACGACCCGCACCGCCCCGACGCCCCCTCCAACGACCCCGCGAGCTCCTGATGTCCGACACGCTCTCCGACCTCGTCAACGGCATCGGCGCCGGCGCCGCGTACTCCGTCGTCGGGCTCCTCGTCCTGATCGCGGGCTTCGCGGTCCTCGACCTCGCGACGCCCGGGAACCTCCGCGACCAGATCTGGAAGGACCGCAACCGCGACCTCACCGCGGTCGCGGCGTCGGGCCTGTTCGCGAACGCGACGACGATCGTCGTCGCGATCCTCTCCAGCAACGACGAGCTGGAGAAGGGCCTCGTCGACGCGGCCGGCTACGGCCTGCTCGGCGTGCTGCTCATCGGCGTCGTGTTCAAGGTCGTCGACTGGCTGACCCCGGGCGACCTCGGCGCGATGGTCGCCCACGACGATCATCATCCGGCGGTGTGGATCACCGTCGTCAGCCACATCGCGGTCGGCGCGATCGTCGCGGCCTCGATCTCGTGAGGCCTGGCCGCGGCGCGTCCGCGGCCGAGCCCGGCGTCCCGCCGGCGCCCGTCGCCGGTGCGACGGGGGCGCGGGCGTGAAGCGCGGCCGCCGCGCCCTGCTGCTCGTCGCCGCAGGCGCCTGCGCGGCCTGCGCCCTCGTCTACGAGCTGGCGCTCGTGGCGCTCGGCGGCGTGCTGATCGGCTCGTCGATCACCCAGACGTCGCTCGTCATCTCGCTCTTCGTGTTCGCGCTCGGACTCGGGGCGCTGGCCGCCAAGCCGCTGCTCGGCCGGCCGCTGCCGGCGTTCGTCGTGGTGGAGACCGGCGTCGCGGTCGTCGGCGGCTTCTCCGTGCTCGCCTGCTACGCCGCGTTCGCCTACACCGGCGTCTACACGCCGGCGGTCGTCGTCGTGTCGCTGCTGTGCGGCGCGCTCGTCGGGGCGGAGCTGCCGCTGCTCATGGAGCTCCTGCAGCGGATCCGGCGCCAGGCGGCGGCGCGGGCGATGGCCGACCTCACCGCCGCGGACTACGTCGGGGCGCTGCTCGGCGGCCTCTCGTTCCCGTTCGTCCTGCTGCCGCTGCTCGGCCAGCTGCGGGGCGCGCTCGCCGCCGGGCTCGTGAACCTCGCGTGCGCGGCGCTCATCGTGCTCGTGGTGTTCGGGCCGTCGCTGACGCGCCGCGCGCGGGCGGGCGCGGTGGCGGTGCTCGCGGCGGGAGCGATCGCCGTCGGCGGCGGCCTGGCGTACGCGGCACGGTTCGAGGTCTCCGCGCGGCAGCAGCTCTACGACGATCCGATCGTGCTGAGCGAGCGCACGCCGTACCAGGAGATCGACATCACCGAGAGCCTGACGCTCGGCGGGGCGAAGGACGTGCGCCTGTTCCTCAACGGCGACCTCCAGCTGTCCAGTCGTGACGAGTACCGCTACCACGAGTCGCTGGTGCACCCCGCGCTCGGGGCGTGGAGCGCCGCGCACGCGCGCACGGCGGGCCCGCGGCGCGTCCTCGTGCTCGGTGGCGGCGACGGGATGGCCGTCCGCGAGATCCTGCGCCGTCCTGGGGTGGAGCACGTCCGGCTCGTCGACCTCGACCCCGCGATGACGCGCCTGGCGCGCGAGGACCCGCGGCTGCGCGAGATGAACCGCGGGTCGCTGCGCGACCGCCGCGTGACGGTGACGAACGCCGACGCGTTCGGCTGGGTCCGGCGGCTGTCGGGTCCCGACGCGCGCTCCTACGACGTCGTGATCGTCGACTTCCCGGACCCCGACGACCTCGGCCTCGCGCGGCTCTACACGGCCGAGATCTACGGGATGATCCGCACGCGCGCCCTGGCACCCGGCGGCGTGATGGCGGTGCAGTCCGGCTCGCCGTACTTCGCTCCCGACGCCTTCTGGTCGGTCGGGGCGACGCTGCGCCTGGCCGGCTGGCGCGGCCGGCCCTACCACGTCGACGTGCCGACCTTCGGCGACTGGGGCTTCTGGCTCGCGGCTCCCGCGGCGGCTGGCCGCGGCGCTCCGCCGCTGACGCTCGCGGGCGCCCCGCGCGACCTGCGCTTCCTCAGTGGCGACGTCCTGCGAGCGGCCGCCGCGTTCCCGCCCGACCGCGGCCCGCGGGAGGTCCGGCCCACGACGCTCGACCGGCCCGCGATCCTCGACTACACCCGGCGCGGCTGGTCGGACTACTAGGAGACCGGCGCGTCCGGCCCACGACGCTCGACCGGCCCACGAACCTCGACGACACCCGGCGCGGCCGGTCGGACCACTGGCAGGCCGTCGCGCTTCGGGGGTGGCCCGGACGTGCGCCGATCCGTGGATGCCGTGGTCCGACCGGACCGCTGATGCTCCCGGTGGGCGTGATGGCCGTCCGGGTGGCCCGGGTGCGTCGCTCGCGGGCGCGGCCGGCACGACCCACGCACCGCGGTCGGTGGGCGCCCCCGGTGCGTCGCGCGTACGGTCGTCGGAGGCGAGCGACGCACCGCGGACGGTCGCCCGTCCGCACGCCGCGACCGGTCGCGAGCTCGCCGCCTATGCTCGGTGACGATGCTGCTCGGGATCGTCGTGACCGTGCTGACCGTCGCGGCGCTCGCGAGCTTCCTCCTCGCGCTGCGACGCTCGGCAACGGCGCCCCAGCACGGCGCGCTGCCGGTCGATCACCGGCCCGACCAGCTCGAGCGGCTCGCCGTCGGCGCCCTCGTCGACCACGACGACCGCACGTGGACCGTCCGCGGCGTCCAACGGGTCGACGCCGGCTGGACGGCCTGGCACCTCGAGGACAAGGCGCAGCGCGCGCTGCTGGCGATCGACGGGGTGGACGCGGCCCGCCGGCCCTCCGGTGCGGACGCGACCGGCACGGGTCCGACCGGCACGGCGGTGACCAGCGCGACCGCCGCCGGCCCGGGTGCGGCCGGCGCAGGCGTGACCGGCACGGGCCCGAGCCCGGAGGGTGCGGGTGCAGGCGTGACCGGCACGGGCCCGAGCCCGGACGGTGCGGGTGCGGGTGCGGCCGGCGCGGGCACTGGCCGCGAGGTCGTCTTCTCCGTCGGCGCCGAGCGCGTCGCGGACCTCGACCCGGAGGTGACGCCGCTGCGCTGGCGCGACCTCGAGTGGCGCGCGCTCCCCGAGCGCGACCACGCCGCCGCAGCAGCCACCGGCGAGGGCGAGCGCGCCCTCTGGAAGGCCGAGGAGGCCGTTCCCGCCACGGCGTCGGTCGAGCGCCGGTCGTTCGCGAACCCGCAGCTCGACCGCCGCCGGCTGACCTTCCTGCGCGAGGACGGCGGCGCCTGGGCGGTCTGGATCGGCGACGTCGTCCCGGCGACGGCGATCGAGGTCAGCCCGCCGCGGCCGGTGGTGACGCCGAACGCCTGATCGCGACCGGTCCTCCCGGGCCGACCGCGGTACCCGACGACGGAGCGGCTGGCCCTCCCCCGCCGATCGGCGCGCGCGACCGGCCCGGAGCCGGCGCACCGGCCGACCCGCGAGACGGTCCGCCGGCTGGGGTGCGCGAGCCGTCCCGCGACCGGCAAGGCGCGCCGGCGAGGGAGCGGTGCGCCGAGCCGAGGCCGCGGCCTCGACGGCGGCGCTCCGCTGTCGCACCGGCCGACCGCCCACCGGAGGACCACAGCGCCCGGGGAGCCGGTGCCGCCCCGAGGGCGCGGCACCGCCCGATCAGCCCTCGAAGACGTCGCCCGCGCCGACGATCGCCTCGACCTCGACCTCGAGCAGGAGCTCGGGCTCGACGAGCGCCGCGACGCCGAGGGTGGAGATCACCGGGCGGACGCTGCGCAGCGTCTCGTTGAGGACGCCGAGCACCGCGTCGCCGTTCGTCGGCAGGTCGACGACGAAGAGCCGGACGCGGATCGTGTCCTCGAGCTGCGCGCCCGCGTGCTCGAGGGCGGTCCGGATCGTCTCGAAGACGCGGCGGGCCTGCTCGGCGGGGTCCGCCGGCACCGGCTCGTCGGCGTCGCGGGCGGCGGTCGTGCCCGACACGAGCACCCGGTCGCCGACGCGGATCGCCCTGGAGTAGCCGAGCGCCGTCTCCCACGGCCCGCCGGAGTGGATGCGCTGGACGCGGTCCTGATCGCGGCTCATCTGCGCTCTGACCCTAGCCCGTGGTCCCGCGCCCGCGCGTCGCCGCCGGGATGAGGTCCGCCCCGCGCGCCCCGCCACCGCGGCGCGTGTCGGCCGGGGTCCACGCCCCGAGATCCGCCCGGCACGCGATGCCCGGAGCGGCCCCGGGGCCGATCGACCGCGCCCGGCGTCGGGCCCGGGACCTAGTGGCGGAAGTGGCGGCGTCCGGTGAGGACCATCGCCGCACCGGCAGCGTTCGCGGCCTCGATCGACAGCTCGTCGCGCATCGAGCCGCCGGGCTGGATGACGGCGCGCACGCCGGCGTCGAGGCCGATCTGCAGGCCGTCGGGGAACGGGAAGAACGCGTCGGAGGCCATCGCCGCGCCGGTGAGGTCCAGGCCGTGCTCGCTCGCCTTCTCGACGCCGATCCGGGCCGAGTCGACGCGGCTCATCTGGCCGGCGCCGATCCCGACGGTCGCACCGTCCTTCGCGTAGACGATCGCGTTGCTCTTCACGTGCCGCATGACGCGCCAGGCGAAGAGGAGGTCGCGCCACTGCGCGTCGGTCGGCTGCGCCTCGGTGGCGATCGACATGCCGTCGCGGTCGACGACGACGCTGTCGGCGTCCTGGACGAGCGCGCCCCCGGCGACGGGGCGCACGTCGAGGCGCTCGAGCCCGCGCAGCGGGGCGTCGTCGCCCTGCAGCAGCCGGACGTTCGGCTTCTGCGTGAGGATCGAGAGCGCGTCCTCGTCGTAGGACGGCGCGAAGAGGACCTCGACGAAGAGCTGCGACAGCGCCTCGGCCGCCGCCCGGTCGACCGGCCGCGTCAGCGTGACGATGCCGCCGAACGCCGACACCGGATCGGACGCCAGGGCCCGCTCGAACGCCTGCAGCGACGACGTGCCGATCGCCGCCCCGCACGGGTTGTTGTGCTTGACGATCACCGCCGCCGGATCGTCGGCGAGCTCACGGGCGATCGCGCGCGAGGCCTCGAGGTCGAGGAGGTTGTTGAACGAGAGCTCCTTGCCGTGGAGCTGCTGCACGCCCGACAGCAGGTGGGCGGGCGAGCCGGCGCGGCGGTAGTACGCGGCGCGCTGGTGCGGGTTCTCGCCGTAGCGGAGGTCGCGGTCCTTCACGTAGCCGCGGGAGAAGGTCGGCGGGAAGCCCGGCAGTGCGGTGCCGTCCTCGGCGACGTCGGTCCCGCCGAAGGCCTCCTGCTCCTGGAGGAAGCCGCTGATCGCCGCGTCGTAGCGGGCGGTCGTGGCGTAGGCCTGCAGCGCGAGGCTGCGGCGCGTGTCCAGCCCGAGCGAGCCGTCGCCGGAGGCCCGCAGCTCCTCGATCACCGCGCCGTACTGCGCCGGGTCGGTGAGGACCGTCGCGTACGCGTGGTTCTTCGCGGCGGCGCGGATGAGCGACGGGCCGCCGATGTCGATGTTCTCGATCGCCTCGGCGAGCGTCACGCCCTCGCGGGCGATCGTGTCCTCGAAGGGGTAGAGGTTCACGACGACGAGGTCGATCCAGCCGATCTCGTGCTCGGTCGCCGCGGCGGCGTGCGCGTCGAGGTCCCGGACGCCGAGGATCCCGGCGAAGAGCCGCGGATGCAGCGTCTTCACCCGCCCGTCCATCATCTCGGGGAACCCGGTCACGTAGTCGACGGCGACGACGGGC
>JALRCL010000357.1 GCA_023268575.1 Patulibacter sp. | reverse complement strand
GACCGAGCACGGCTGGTTCCAGGCGCACATCTACAAGTTCGACGCCGAGACCACCACCTTCACCGCGCGATGGCTCTTCGGCGCCACCGGCTACTTCCGCTACGACCGCGGCCACCGGCCCGACTTCCCCGGCGAGGAGCGCTTCGCTGGCCCGGTCGTCCACCCGCAGTTCTGGCCCCAGGACCTCGACTACTCGGGCAGGCGGGTGGCGGTGATCGGCAGCGGTGCCACGGCCGTGACGCTCGTGCCTGCCCTGGCTCGGGAGGCCGCGCACGTGACGATGCTCCAGCGCTCGCCGAGCTACGTCCTGTCGCTGCCGGGCCGGGACCCGGTCGCGCCGATCGCCCAGAAGCTCCTGCCGCGCAAGACGGCCTACGCCGCCATGCGCTGGGGCAACGTCCTGCGCGCGGCCGCGGTCTACAACCTCAGCCGCCGGGCGCCGGGGCTCGTCAAGCGGCTCGTGAAGGCCGGCGTCACCCGCCAGCTGCCCGACGGCTACGACGTCGACACGCACTTCACCCCGCGCTACGACCCGTGGGACGAGCGCCTCTGCCTCGTCCCCGACGGCGACCTCTTCCGGTCGATCCGCCGCGGCAACGCGTCGGTCGTCACCGACCACATCGAGACGTTCACGCCGACGGGCATCCGCCTGCAGTCCGGCCGGGAGCTCGAGGCAGACATCATCGTCACCGCCACGGGCCTGAACCTCCTCCTGCTCGGCGGGCTGGACATCGACATCGACGGCAAGCGCGTCGACCTCAGCCAGACCATCGGCTACAAGGGCCTCGCGCTCTCGGGCGTGCCGAACATGATCGTCACCCTCGGCTACACGAACGCCTCGTGGACGCTGAAGGCCGACCTCATCAGCCACTGGGTCTGCCGCCTGCTGACGTACATGGACGAGCACGGCCACCGGATCGCGATGCCGCTCGCGCCGCCCGCCGACGAGCCCACCCATCCGTTCCTGGACCTCCAGTCCGGCTACATCCTCCGCGCCGCGGACCGGCTGCCGAAGCAGGGCGATCGTGCCCCGTGGCGGCTCTACCAGAGCTACCCCCGCGACGTGCGGCTGCTGCGCCGCGGACCGATCCTCGACGAGGGGCTGAGCTTCCCGTCGGTGCCGGCGGCGGCGTCTGCCGAGGGCGCGCCCCGCCCGATCGCGGCCGACTGACCCGGCGCGGCGCGCCGGCCGCCCTCGACGGCGCGGCGCGCGCGGGCCGACGGACGCCGGGGCCGCGGGGCGCCGTTCAGCGGCGCCCGAGCGTCGGCACGACGATCTCGCGCTTGAGGATCTTGCCGGTCGGCCCCGTCGGCAGCTCGTCGACGAGCCAGACCTCGCGCGGGTACTTGTACGCCGCGACGCGCTCGCGGACGAACGCGCGGAGCTCCTCGGGCGTGGTCGACGCGCCGGGCTCCAGCGCGACGGCCGCCCCGACCTCCTCCCCGAGCTCCGGATGCGGGACGCCGACGACGGCCGCCTGGCGCACCGCGGGGTGCTCGTAGAGCACCTCCTCGACCTCCCGCGGATAGACGTTGTAGCCGCCGCGGATGACGAGGTCCTTCTTGCGGTCGACGATGAAGAAGAAGCCGTCCTCGTCGACCCGCGCGAGGTCGCCGGTCGCGAACCAGCCGTCGCGCAGGACGGCGGCGGTCGCGTCCGGTCGGCCGCGGTAGCGCTGCATGACGTTGTGCCCGCGGATGACGATCTCCCCGACCTCGCCCGCCGGCAGCGGCATCCCGTCGGCGTCCACGACGCGCATCTCCACGCCGTCGACCGGCGTCCCGATCGACCCGACCTTGCGGCCGACGTCCAGCTGGTTGAAGGACGCGACGGGCGACGTCTCCGACAGGCCGTAGCCCTCAAGCACCGGAGCGCCGAGCGCCGCCTCGACCGCGCGCAGGACCGGGCCGGGCATCGCGGCCCCGCCCGACACGCAGACGCGCAGGTCCGGCAGCCGGACCGGCTCTCCCCCGGCGGCGGCGAGCAGGCTCATGTACATCGTCGGCACGCCCTCGAAGATCGTGACCGCGTCGCGGCGCAGCAGCTCGAGCGCCGCCTCGGGATCGAACCGGGGCAGCAGGGTCAGCGTCGCGCCGGTGCCGATCGCGGCGTTCAGCCCGCACGTCTGCCCGAAGGAGTGGAACAGCGGCAGCGCCCCGAGCAGCACGTCCCCCGCCCGGGCGCCGAGCAGGCCGGCGGTGACCTCGGCGTTGCACGAGAGGTTCCCGTGCGAGAGCTCCGCGCCCTTCGGGGTGCCGGTGGTGCCCGAGGTGTAGAGGATCACCGCGGTGTCGTCGTGGCCGCGCTCGACGATCGGCGCCGTCCCCGCGCCACGCAGCGCCGACCCGCTCGCGTCGACGAGCAGCAGGTCCGTCCCGGCGGCCTCGGCGCCCGCCGACGCCTCCGCGGCGAAGCCCTCCCATGCGACGAGCAGCCCGGCACCCGCGTCCCCGAGGTGGAAGGCGACCTCGCGCTCCTTCAGCAGGACGTTCATCGGCACGACGATCGCGCCGGCGCGGAGGATCGCGTAGTAGGCGACGGCGAACTGCGGGACGTTCGGCAGCATGAGCCCGACGACGTCCCCGGGTCGCACCCCGCGGTCCACCAGGAGCGCGGCCGCGTCCTCGACGAGCCCGTCGAGCTCGGCGTAGGACCACGCCCGGTCGTCGAGGCGGACCGCGACCCGCTCCGCGTGGCGCTCGGCGGACGTCGCGAGCAGGTGGGCGAGGTTCATCGGGGCCTCCAGGACCGGTTGAGCAGCGCGATCGCGCGCCGCATGAGCGCCGAGCGGCGCGCCGTGTTCGGGTACATGTTCAGCTCGTGGCGCAGCCAACGACCCGGCGTCACGAGCAGCGACTGCGGCACGCAGTACTTGCGCAGCCCGTCGGGTCCGCCGTGCCGGACGCCGAGGCCCGAGTCCTTCACGCCGCCCATCGGCGCCTCGAGCGCCGTGTAGAGGACGATCGCGTCGTTCACGGAGACCCCGCCGGCCTGCAGCCGGCGGGCGATCGCGCGCCCCCGGCGCACGTTCCGCGTCCAGACGCTCGCCTGCAGGCCGTAGGGCGAGTCGTTGGCCAGCCGCACCGCCTCGTCGGCGTCGGCGACCCGCATCACCGGCAGGACGGGGCCGAAGGTCTCCTCGCGCATGACCTCCATCCCGTGGTCGCAGTCGGCCAGGACCGTCGGCGCGTAGAACCGCCCCGGCCCCGGGACCCGCGCGCCGCCGGTCAGGACCCGCGCGCCGTGCAGCACCGCGTCGGCGACGTGGCGCTCGATCGTCTCCAGCTGCGCCGGGGAGGTGATCGCGCCGACGTCGGTGTCCGCGGTCCCCGTCGACGGTCCGCAACGGAGCGCGGCGACTCGCTCGGTCAGCAGGGCGACGAAGCGATCGTGGACGGCGTCCTCGACGTAGGCGCGCTCGATCGCGATGCACGTCTGGCCCGCGTTGAACATCGCGTAGGACGCGGCGCCGTTGGCCGCGCGCTCGAGGTCGGCGTCGGCGAGGACGATCATCGGGTCGTTGCCCCCGAGCTCGAGGCCGACCGGGATCAGCCGCCGGGCGGCCTGCTCGGCGATCCGGCGTCCGGTCGCGGTCGAGCCGGTGAACATCACCTGATCGACCTCGTCGACGAGCGCGGCGCCCGCGTCCCCGGCGCCGACGACGACCTGGAAGACGTCCTCCGGCAGGCCCGACGCGCGGAGCATCTCCGCCATCAGCAGCGACGTCAGGGGCGTCTCCTCGGACGGCTTGAGGAGGACCGCGTTGCCGGCCAGCAGCGCGGGGATGCAGTCGCCGAACGAGTTCGTCAGCGGGAAGTTCCAGGGCCCGATGACGCCCACGACGCCACGCGGTCGGTACCCGACGTACAGGCGCTTGCCGAGGAGGAAGCGGTTGGCGCTGCGGGTGCGCCGCTCGCGCAGCCACCCCGGCCCCTTCCTGGCCCAGAACCCGAGCGCCGC
The DNA here is from genome assembly GCA_023268575.1 of Patulibacter sp. Classification (GTDB taxonomy): domain Bacteria; phylum Actinomycetota; class Thermoleophilia; order Solirubrobacterales; family Solirubrobacteraceae; genus Patulibacter. Next base: position 1,003 of record JALRCL010000357.1, on the reverse strand, counting down.
CAGCGTGTAGGAGAGCTCGGCGATGCGGGCGTCCTCGCGCGTCTTGCCCGTCTCGGCGACGATCGAGTCCACGACCCGCTCGGCGTTGGCCAGCAGCCAGCCGCGGGCGCGACGGAGCACCCGCGCGCGCTCCGCGGGCCCGACCGCCGCCCATCCGGGCTGGGCGGCCCGCCCGCGCGCCACGGCCGCGCGCACGTCGTCGGCGTCGGCGAGCGGCAGCTCGTCGAGCTGGGCGCCGGAGGCCGGATCGAGGACCGCGAGGCGGTCCGGTGCGCGGGGCGAGCTGGTGGCAGTCACGGCCCGAACGACGCTACGAGCGACGCCCGGCGCCCGCCTCTCCCGGCGGGCGCGAGTTCGTTCCCCCTTGGGGCAATCCTCGATCCAACGGGGCCTCGGCGGGCTCTACGGTCGCCTCCCCGACGCCGGCCGAGGTCGCCGGCGTCACCCGGAACGGGAGGTTCCATGAGCAGCACCCTGAGCGGCCGGACCGTCGTCATGAGCGGCGGCAGTCGCGGCATCGGCCTGGCGATCGCGACCCGCCTGGCCCGCGACGGCGCCAACGTCGCCCTGCTGGCGAAGACCGACGATCCGCACCCGCGGCTGGCGGGCACGATCCACACCGCCGTCGCCGCGATCGAGGCGGCGGGTGGTCAGGCGATCGGCGTGGTCGGCGACGTGCGCCGCGAGGAGGACGTCGCCCGGCTCGTCGACGCCGCCGTCGAGCGCTTCGGCGGCATCGACGTCGTGATCAACAACGCCAGCGCGATCGACCTCCGCCCGATCGCGGCGCTCGACGCCAAGCGCTACGACCTGATGCTCGACATCAACGCGCGCGGCACGTTCCTGCTGACGCGGCAGGCGCTGCCGCTGCTGCGCGCGGCCGACGACGGGCAGGTCCTGACGCTCTCGCCGCCGCTGTCGCTGGATCCGCGCTGGCTCCGCGGGCACGCCGCCTACACCGTCTCGAAGTTCGCGATGACGATGCTGACGCTCGGCGTCGCCG
>JALRCL010000312.1 GCA_023268575.1 Patulibacter sp. | reverse complement strand
GCGCGCGGCCGGTGGCGGTGCTCGACTCCCTTCGCTTTGGTGACGTGCGCAGCAGCGAGCGCTCCCGTTACCTGCTCGAGCACGCCGTGGCGGGGATCGGCCACTACGGCAACTCGATCGGCGTGCCGAACATCGGCGGCGACGTGTACTTCGAGGGCCCGTACGAGACGAACTGCCTCGTCAACGCGATGGCGCTCGGCCTCGTCGAGCGCGAGCGGTTGACGCTGTCGGCCGCCACCGGCGTGGGCAACGTCGTCGTGCTCTTCGGCGCCTCGACCGGTGCCGACGGCATCGGCGGCGCCTCCGTGCTCGCCTCGGCCGAGCTGGGCGACGACGACGCCGACAAGCGCCCGACGGTGCAGGTCGGCGACCCGTTCGAGGAGTCGAAGCTCGTCGAGTGCTGCCTCGAGCTGCTCGACAAGGGCCTGCTCGTCTCGCTGCAGGACCTCGGCGCCGCCGGCCTGACGTCGTCGGCGTCGGAGATGGCGTCGAAGGGCGAGGTCGGCCTCGACCTCGACGTGGCGCTCGTCCCGCGCCGCCAGGAGGGCCTGGAGCCGTTCGAGGTCATGGTGTCGGAGTCGCAGGAGCGGATGCTCTGCGTCGTGACGCCGGACCGGGTCGACGAGGTCATCGCCGTCACGGACAAGTGGGACGTCCACGGGACGGCGATCGGCGTCGTGACCGACTCGCGCCGCTTCCGCGTGTTCGACGGCGACGAGCTCGTCGGCGACATGCCCGTGCCGGCGCTCGTCGACGACTGCCCGGTCTACGCGATCCACCCGGAGAAGCCCGCCGGCGGCCCGTCGGCGCTCTACCCGGCGCCGCCCGCGAAGCTCGCGCCGGACACGACGCCGCAGGAGACCCTGCTCGCGTTGCTGGCCAGCCCGAACGTCGCGTCGCGGCGTCCCCTGTTCGAGCAGTACGACTGCGTCGTCCAGTCCCGGACGGTGAAGCGCCCCGGCGAGGCTGACGCCGCGGTCCTCATGGTGCCCGGGCCGGCAGGCCCGAACGGCCCGCTGCCGGCCGACCGGCGGCCCGCCCCGGGCGAGCCCGTCCCCGGCGTCGGCGTCTCGATCGACGGCTCCGGCCGCCGGGTCGCGGCGGACCCCTACACCGGCACGGCCTGGAACGTCCTGGAGTGCGCGTCGAACCTCGCGTGCGTCGGCGCCGAGCCGCTCGGGCTGACGAACAACCTGAACTTCGGCAACCCGGAGAAGCCGCACATCGCGTGGCAGCTCACGGAGGCCGTGCGCGGGCTCGGCGACGCCTGCCGCGTGACGGGCGCGCCGGTCGTCGGCGGCAACGTCTCGCTCTACAACGAGGGGACGACCGGCCCGATCTACCCGACGCCGGTCGTCGGCATGGTCGGCAAGGTCCCGGACGTTCGCGCGGCCGCGCCGCTCGGCTTCCAGCGCGACGGCGACGCGGTCGCCCTCGTCGGCTGGAACGTCCTGCCGACCCTCGAGGCCTCCGAGCTCGCGAAGCTTCGCGGGCTGGAGCTGCCCGACGGCCTGCCGGAGGTCGACCTCGACCACGCACAGCGCGTGATCGCCGCGGTCCGCGACGCGGTCCGGGCCGGCGAGCTCTCCTCGGCGCACGACGTCGCCGAGGGCGGCTTCCTCACCGCGATCGCCGAGTGCTGCATCGCCGGTGGCCGCGGCTGGCGCCACGAGGTCGACGCGGAGCACGCCGGCGAGGGCCTGAGCGACGCGATCCTCTTCGGCGAGTGGCCGGCCGGCTTCATCGTGTCCGGCTCCCGCGAGGCGCTGGACCGCCTCGCCGAGCAGGTGCCGCTGGACGTCTTCGGCACCGTCGGCGGCGACCGCCTCGAGCTCGCAGCGGGCCCGACGACGATCAGCCTCTCGCTCGACGAGCTGCGCGAGGCCCACGGGGCGCTCGCGCGCTTCTTCGCCTGAGCGGCGCCCCGGCCCCGCAGGGCAGGCAGCCACGCGCGTGGCGGGTTCGCGTCGAGGGGTGAGGCGAACCCGCCACGGGCGTCCGGTCGGGGGCCGGCGCTACTCGCCGCGGCCGGAGGGCAGCAGCGCCGCGGCGGCACCGTCGAGCCCGGGGTCGACGGCCTCGCCGGCCAGCGCGCGCTCGCCGCGGGTCTCGCCGGGGATCCGCTCGGCCTTGCCGCGCGCGAAGACCGAGGCCGCGGCGGCGACGAGGCACGCGACGAGCGCGAAGCTGAACGCGGCGGTCAGGGCGTCGCCGAACGGGCCGGAGATGAGGTGCGGGAAGAACTCGCGCCCGGTCAGCTCGTGGGCCTGGGCGGCCGGCAGCGCGTGCAGCACCTCGGGGCCGAGCAGCGTGCCGACCGGGTTGTAGCCGAGGAACGACGCGAACAGGACGACGACCGGCGGCTGATCGGCGATTCGCGTCGCGTCGGCGTTCGAGACGCCGTGGGCGACGAGCCCGTCGTGCATCGCGGGGCCGAGGCTCGAGGCCAGGCCGACGATCATGAGCGAGAAGAACACGCCCATCGAGAGGACCATCGCGGAGTTCTGGAACGTCGCGGTCATCCCCGCCCCGGCACCGCGCTGGTCGACGGGGAGGCTGTTCATGATCGCCATCCGGTTCGGCGACGCGAAGAGCCCCATCGACAGGCCGTTGAGCAGCAGGACGAGCGCGAACCACGGGTAGTCGAAGTCGACCGGCAGGGCGATGAGCAGCGCGAAGCTCGCGGCGGTGCCGAGCATCCCGACGACCGCGAAGGGCCGCGCGCCGTAGCGGTCCGAGAGGATCCCGGAGACCGGGCCGGCCAGGAGGAAGCCCGCGATCGTCGGCAGCATGTAGATGCCGGCCCAGAGCGGGGTGTCGTGGAAGTCGTAGCCGTGCTGCGGCAGCCAGATCCCCTGGAGCCAGATGATCAGGACGAACTGCAGGCCGCCGCGTCCGATCGACGCCAGGAGGCTCGCGAGGTTGCCGGCGGTGAAGTCGCCGATCCGGAACAGCGAGAGCCGGAACATCGGCTCCTCCGAGCGCCGCTCGATCGTCACGAAGAGCGCGAGGACGAGCGCGCCGCCGCCGACGAGCGCGAGGACCTTCGGGCTCGTCCAGCCCATGTCGTGCCCGCCGGCGGGCTGGATGCCGTAGGTGATGCCGACCATCACCGCGATCAGCCCGATCGCGAAGGTCGCGTTGCCCCACCAGTCGATCCGCGCGTGGCGCCGCTGGCCCTGGTCGACGAGCTTGCGGTACGCCCACCACGTGCCGAAGAGCCCGAACGGGACCGAGACGAGGAACACGAGCCGCCACGACACCGGGGCCAGGACGCCGCCGA
>JALRCL010000264.1 GCA_023268575.1 Patulibacter sp. | reverse complement strand
GCGTCGAACAAGTACTGGCCGTTCGTGAACGTCAACTACTACAACCAGGGCGACGAGCGCGACGAGTGGGCCACGACCGAGGAGCTCCAGAAGCTCGCCACGAGCGTCGGCGCCGGACCGATCAACGAGCGCGAGACGCCGGCCACGCGCAAGTCCGAGGCCGACGCGCAGCGCCTCTTCGAGGGCCTGGAGGCGCAGGGCACGCCGTCGAGCTACGTCAAGCCGCGCGGCACGAACGCCTACACGCCGGTGAACAGCGACATCGGCTCCCTGACGACGGCGGTCGAGGCGGCCGCGAAGCAGGCGAAGTAGCCCCATGCTCGACCGCCGGCTGCGCTGGGTCAGCTTCGTCGTCGCCCTGATCGGGCTCGGCGCGGCCGGCTACCTGACCTACACGAAGTACGCCCACGACGGCATCTGCGGCGTCAGCGGCGGGTGCACGGTCGTGCAGACGTCGACGTGGTCGGAGCTCGTCGGCATCCCGGTGTCCGTGATCGGGGTCGTCGGCTACGTCGCGATCCTCGCGTCGCTGCTGGCCCCGCAGCGCCTCGAGCTCGTGCGCCTGGGCCTCGTCGTCATGACGGGCATCGGGTTCCTGTTCTCGCTGTACCTCATGTACCGCGCGTACATCACGCTCGAGGCGTTCTGCCCGTTCTGCACGACGAGCGCGGTCTGCCAGACGCTCCTGTTCGTCCTGAGCACGACGCGGTTCCTCCGCGGCCCCGACCGACCGGCGCTCGTGCCGGCCGGCGAGGACGAGGACGACGAGCCGGCCGCCGCGACCGCCTGAGCGCCATGGACGACGCCGAGCTCGAGGCCATCCGCGCCCGCCGCTGGCGGCTCTTCGCCACGACGCTCATGCTGCTCGTCGTGGCGGGCGGCCTCGCGCTGGCGTTCGGCGCGTTCGGCGGCGACGGCAAGAAGGGCACGGCGTCGGCCAACGGCGTCCGCGGCGCGAAGGAGGTCTCCGCGCTGCTGCGCGGCGTGCCGCAGAACGGCCTGGTCCTCGGCCGTCCGGACGCGCCGGCGACGATCACCGTCTTCGCGGACCTCCACTGCCCGCACTGTCGGGACTCCTTCACCGGCGGGGACTTCCGCGAGGTCGTCGACCAGGTCGTCCGGCCCGGCAAGGCGAACCTGCGCCTCGCGCTGATCGCCCTCCCCGGGTTCGGCGAGAACAGCGCCCAGGGTCGCGTCGCCGTGACGAGCCTCGCGCCCCGCGACCGGGCGTGGACCACCGCGCTCATGCTCTGGTTCAACCAGGGCGCGCCCGGCGGTCCGTGGATCGGTGACGGCCTCCTGCGGCGGATCGCCGAGGTCGGCCCGGGCCTGCGCGGCGAGCCGCTGCGGATGGCGCCGACGGCCGACGGGCAGCGGATCGCCGACGAGACCGACGCGCTCAAGGAGCGGCTCGGCGTCGACGGCACGCCGACGTGGTTCGTGCGCGCCCGGGATTCGGACGACGAGCGCGAGATCGACGTGAACCGCCTCGGCGGCTCGGCGGGCGCCATCGAGTCCGCCGTCCGCGACGCGACCGGCGGCTGAGCCACAGTCCGCGGTCGCGTGCTGCGGCCGACGGGCGGCGGCTCACGGACCGGCGGGGAGCGGGGCCTCGCTCGGGCCCAGGCGGCGGCACTGCGGGCGGCGCCCGAGACGTGGCGCCGGGCGAGCCTCGGCCTCCCGCCTCGCCCCGCCGCGGGCGCCCCGGTCTCCCGCCTCGCCTTGCAGCGGGCTCCGGCCTCCCGCCCAGCCCCGCCGCCGCGGGCGCCCCCGGCCTCCCGCCTCGCCTCGCAGCGGCCCCCAGCCTCCCGCCTCGCCCCTCCCCGCGGCGGCGACCCCCAGCCTCGCCTCGCCTCGCCTCGCCCCGCCGCGGGCGGCCCGGCCCCGCGCCGCCTCGGCTCGGAGCGGGAGACCCCGGCCTCGCGCCCCTCGTCCCGGGCGGGACGCCGGCCCGCCGCAGGCGGCCGCGGGACGCGCCCACGCCCGGCGAGACGAGCGTTCCTCCCGCCCGCATTCCGACCGTGAAGGTCGGGTACGTAGGGTGATACCCTACGTAGGGCATGAAGAAGACGAGCATCTACCTCGAGGATCAGCTCGACGAGGCGCTCGCCCTCCGTGCTGCCGAGGAGGGCATCACGAAGGCGGAGTTCATCCGCCGGACGCTCACCGGTGCCGTCGGCCGACCCACCCGGCCCCGACCGACGGTCGCCGTGTTCGACGGCCCGGGCGACCTCGCGCGCAACGCGGACCGCTACCTCGGCGCGGTGCCGACGCGGTGACGATCGTCGTCGACACGTCGGTCGTGCTGGCGCTGCTGGATCGCGGCGACCGCGATCACGCCACCGTGCGCGACTGGGTCGCGGCGGTCGACGAGGACCTCTTCACGAGCCCGCTCGCGGTGGCCGAGATCGACCGCCTGCTCGCCACGCACGGCGGCCCGGCCGCCCGCGAGGCGCTCCGCGGCGACCTCGACTCCGGCGCCTACAACGTCCGCTGGTGGGCCGACGGCGTCGCGGACATGCTCGCCGTCGTGCGCGACCGGCCCGAGCTCGGGCTCACCGACGCCTCGCTCGTCGCCCTGGCCGAGCGGCTGCGGACCCGGCGGATCGCGACCCTCGACGTCGAGCGGTTCCGTCCGGTCACCGACCGCGATGGCAAGCCGTTCACCCTCCTGCCCGCCGACGCGTGATGCCCTCCTTCCGAGCGCAGCGGCATCGCCGACTTCCCACGACCACCCTCGACGACGGGCGCAGGACCGCCCGTCGGCGGGCGTGGGCGGGACCGACCCCTCACTCCGACACCCGAAGGACCCGCGCATGACCACCAACAGCTTCGGCGCCAAGGACACGCTGTCCGTCGGCGACCGCACCTACGAGATCTTCCGGCTCGACGCGCTGCAGGCGAAGTACGACGTCGCTCGGCTGCCGTACTCGCTGAAGATCCTGCTCGAGAACCTCCTGCGGACGGAGGGCAACGGCGCGGTCACGAAGGAGTCGATCGAGGCGCTGGCGACGTGGGACGCGAAGGCCGCGCCCTCCGACGAGATCGCCTACACCCCGGCGCGCGTGGTGCTGCAGGACTTCACCGGCGTCCCCGCGGTCGTCGACCTCGCCGCGATGCGCGACGCGATGGCCGAGCTCGGCGGCGACCCGTCGAAGATCGAGCCCCTCGTCCCGGCCGAGCTCGTCATCGACCACTCCGTCCAGGTCGACGCGTTCGGCAACCCGGAGGCCTTCCGCTTCAACGCCGAGAAGGAGTTCGAGCGCAACGAGGAGCGCTACCAGTTCCTGCGCTGGGGGCAGAACGCCTTCGACGCGTTCAAGGTCGTCCCGCCGGACACCGGCAT
>JALRCL010000254.1 GCA_023268575.1 Patulibacter sp. | reverse complement strand
GCCGACCGCCTGCGGGCTCCCGTCGCCCGGCGCGCCGCGCGCCGCGCCGCCCCGCCTGCGCGGCGGGCACGATCCTCGGCGGTCCGGTCGCCGACGCCGCGCCGGTCGCCGCTCGCCGACACCGCCCGGCCGGCCCCAGGACCTCCCCGCGTCCCGCCCCCGGCCGTCGTCGCCGGGCTCGCGGTCGCGGTCCGCGTCGCCCCCTCCCGGAGCGCCCTCGGGGTCGTCCGCCGCACCGCCGTCCGGGCGGGCGGCCCGATCGCTCGTCGTCCCACCGCCCGGCCCCGGCTCCCCGGTGGCCGGCCGCCCACCGTCGGTGCCTCCGGCGTCCGGCGCCCCGGACGCCGGCGCGAGCGGCTCGCCGGCGAGCGACCGGCGGTCGCCGTCGGGCACCACCGGCGGGCCGCCGCCGATCCGCGGCCACGCCGCGAGCACCAGCACGGCGGCCGCGACCGCGACGGCGGCCAGGACGTTCGCCCAGCGCACGCGCGCGAGCGGATGGGCGGGATCGAGGCGGGGAAGCGGCATCGTGCTCCCCTGACCCGCGGGCGCGGCGCGGTTCTCCCCACGCTCCGTGCGCGCTCGGGTCCCGACGCGCGGCGCGGGTGAGGCGGGGACGGCGCACCGCACGTCGGACCGGACCGTCCGCGACCCGCGACGTGGACGACGCGAGCGCCGCGCTGCGGTGCGTCGGTGCGCGCTCGGGAGTCGGACCGCGCCCGACACGCGACGGGCCTCGGGGGCCGCCGGAGCGTCGCGGCCGCCCGAGGCAGCGGCCCCGACCGGGCGACCTCGGGCCGGGGGGCTCTGCTACCTTCGGTCGCCGCTCCCGCAGCGAAACACCTTTCTCATGGCCGCTCCCGCACCTTCCTACGACCTCGTCCTCCTGCTCCTCGCCTCCGCCGAGGAGGAGGCGCGCCAGAAGCTGGCCGTCGAGGTCGAGCAGCTCATCCAGGGTCAGGGCACGGTGCTCGAGGGTCGCGAGTGGGGCGTTCGCCAGCTCGCCTACCCGATCGGCGACGAGACGACGGCCGAGTACCGCGTCTTCCGCTTCCAGGGACCGGTCGAGCTGCTGAACGAGCTCGACCGCCAGCTGAAGATCGCCGACATCGTCGTGCGCCACCGGATCATCAAGCTCGACCGCAACCCGGTCGACCTGCCGGACCTCCGCGCGATCGACGCCGCCGCCGCGGCCGCCTGAGCCGGAGCACCTCCGCACCCGCCCCGGCGGGACGTCTCGCACGCCGCCCTCCGGGCGGCGTTCGTCGTTCCAGGGGAGCGCCTCGGCGGCCTGCCCCGGAGCCCGGCGGAGCGGCTGCGGTCGTCGTCCGCGGCGCTCGTCGGCGTCCTGATCCCGCCGCGGGCCGGGTCCTCGGCGGCGGTCGCACCGCCGCGCGTCTCCGGTCGAACCGGCCGTTTCCAGGGGGTTCTCGCGCGGTCCGAACCGCGTCCGGGAGCCCTGCCATGCTGGCCGCAGCCGCGACTCTCCGGTGCCGCGCGTCGATGTCGCCCGGAGAGCGCGCCGAAGCCGTCACGAGCGGCGGCGCACCGCCCGCCGCGCGGTACGGTCGCTCGGCCCCTGGAAACGAGAGAGAGCACACGATGCCGATCAACCGCGTCACGATCGTCGGGAACCTGACCCGCGACCCCGAGCTCCGCACCCTCCCGTCCGGAGGGTCGGTCTGCAGCCTGCGCGTGGCCGTCAACAGCCGCCGTCGCGATCAGTCCGGCGAGTGGGTCGAGGAGCCGAACTTCTTCAACGTCTCGATCTTCGGCAACTCCGCCGATGCCGCGGGCCGCTTCCTCAGCAAGGGGCGGCAGGTCGCCGTCGACGGCCGCCTCCGTTGGCGCGAGTGGCAGGACCAGCAGGGCAACAAGCGCGAGTCGATCGAGATCGTCGCGCAGGAGGTCCAGTTCATCGGTGGCCGCGACGGCGCTCCGGGCGGCGGCGGTGGCGGTGGCAACGGCGGCGGCTGGAACCAGCAGCAGCCCGCCCCGCAGGACGACTGGGGCGCGCCGCCGGCCCAGGCGCCGCAGCAGGCCCCGCCGCAGCAGCCGCAGCCCGCGGCGGCCGGCGGCTTCGGTGGTGGCGGGGGCAACTACGCCGTCGACCAGGGCGACTTCGGCGGCCCGCGCCAGGGTGGCGGCGGTGGCGGTGGCTTCAACCAGGGCGGCGGCGCGCCGGCCGACGACGACATCCCGTTCTAGGCCCTACGCAGGAAGAACGCGTCCTCCCGGGGCGACCGCGCTGCCGCGCTCGGGGCGGCCGGCGGCCCGGGCACCGGGGGTCGCGCCGCGCCG
>JALRCL010000244.1 GCA_023268575.1 Patulibacter sp. | reverse complement strand
TCGCGCCCGCTGCGCGCGCGGCACGACGAGCGGCTGATCCACACCGGTCAGCACCACGACGACGCGCTGTCGGCGGTCTTCTTCCGGGAGCTCGACCTGCCGGCCCCCGACGTCGAGCTCGCCCTCGGCGGGGGGACGAACCTCGCGCAGACCTCGCGGATGATCGCCGAGCTCGAGCCGCTGCTCGCCGATCCGGCGCAGCGCCCCGACGTCGTGCTCGTCTACGGCGACACGAACACGACCCTCGCCGGCGCGCTCGTCGCCGCCGACCTCGGCATCCCGATCGCGCACGTCGAGGCGGGGATGCGGTCGTTCGACCGCCGGATGCCCGAGGAGCGCAACCGGGTCGTCACCGACCACCTCGCGCAGCTCCTGCTCGTCCCGACGCCCACGGCGACGCGCAACCTCGAGCGCGAGGGCCTCGCCGACCTTGCCGTCGACGTCGGGGACGTCATGACCGACGTGACGCTCCACGTCCACCCGCGGGCGCGGGAGCGCGCCGCCGCGTGGCTCGCCGAGCGCGACCTCGTGCCGGGGGGCTTCCTGCTCGCCACGGCGCACCGGGCCGGCAACGTCGACGACCCGGAGCGCCTCGCGGCGCTCGTCGACGTCCTGACGGCGGCCGCCGGCCCCGAGCGACCGCTCGTCCTGCCACTGCACCCACGGACCGCGGCGCGCCTGCGCGAGCACGGCGAGGACGCCCGTCTGCGCGGCGCGCCCGGCGTGCGGCTCGTCGAGCCCGTCGGGCCGCTGGACTTCGCGACGCTGCTCGTCGCCGCGGACGGCGTGCTGACGGACTCCGGCGGCGTCCAGAAGGAGGCGTACCTCGCCGGCGTCCGCTGCGTGACGCTGCGCGACACGACGGAGTGGACCGAGACGGTCCAGGTCGGCTGGAACCGGCTCGTGGACCTCAACCCGCAGGCGGCGCTCGACGCGCTGGCCCAGCCGGTGCCGTCGGGCGAGCGCCCGCCGCTCTTCGGGGACGGGCGCGCGGGGGAGCGGGTCGTGGCCGCGCTCGAGCAGCGCTTCGCCGGCTGATCCGCGGCTCCCGACCGGGCGCGCCTCCGGCGGCCGGCCGTCGGCGCGTGCGGCCCGCGACCGCGGCGACGACCGCCGGCGCCGCCCGTGCGGTCGCGGCGGCGGCGAATCGCGCGGCGCGGGCTCAGGCCGCAGCGCCGCCGTAGGTCCCGACCGCCCAGCGGTTGCCGTCCGGGTCGGTCAGCGAGAAGTCCCGGGAGCCGTAGTCCTGCTCGGTGATCGCGCTCGGCGAGGCCCCAGCCGCCGCGGCGCGCGCGTGCGCGGCGTCGGCGTCCGGGACGACGACGTAGACGACGCTCGCGCCGGGCGACGTGGCCGTGCCCTCCGGACGATCGCCGCACATCAGCGAGCTCTCGCCGATCCGGACCTCGGCGTGGGCGACGCGACCGTCCTGCTCGTACAGGGCGAGGGTCTCCGCGCCGAGCGCCGCCTCGAGCCACGCGATCGACGCCCGGGCGTCGTGGAAGCGGATGGTGGGGAAGAGCGTCTGGGGCATGGGCGCACCCTAGGCCGCACCGGCCGACCGGTCTTGCACTTCGGGGAACGGCGTGGGCCGCGCCTCGGCGAGCAGCTCGGTCGGCGTGCGGCCGGTCAGCGCCCGCAGCTCCCGCGAGAGGTGCGCCTGGTCGGCGAAGCCCTGCTCGGCGGCGATCCGCGCCAGCGGCGCCGCGCCCAGCCGCGCCCGGACGTGCTCGAGCCGCACGAGCCGCGCGGCGAGCTTCGGGCCGACGCCGATCTCCTCCGCGAAGCGGGCCGAGAGCGTGCGGCGGGAGCAGCCGACGGCCGCGGCGAGCTCGTCGGTGCGCAGGCGCCCGCGGCTGGCGCGCAGGAGCTTCCACGCTCGCTCGACGTCCGGCCGGCGCGGCGGGGGCGCGCTGGCGAGCCGGCGCAGCAGGAGATCGTCGAGGATCGCGAACCGCGCGCGAGCGTCGGGCGCGTCGTGCAGGCGCTCGGCGAGCCGGTGCGCCTCGGGCCCGAGCAGGTCCTCGAGCGCGACGGTCTCCGCCGCCAGCGCGCCGGCCGGGACGCCCGTGAGCCGGCGCAGCGCCGTGGGCTCGAGGTCGAGCTGCACGCAGCGGTAGCCGCCGCCGTGCCCGACGTGCACCGGACGGTCGTAGAGGCCGCCGACGAACGAGCCGTAGCGGCGCCCGTCGACGGTCCACCCGTCGTCGAGGTCGATGATCACGACGAGCGAGCGGCCCGGGAGCTCGGCGGTCGTCTCGGGGGCGCCGGGCCGGGCGGCGGCGTCGACGTAGCGACCGGCGATGCCGGCCAACCGGCGATCGGGGGCGGCGAGCTGCAGCTCCATGCGCGTCCCCGAGGCTAGCCCGCGCCGCCGCGCCCGTGGGGCGGCGGCGCGCGGCCGTCAGCGGCTCACTTCGGGGCCATGCGGATCGCGCCGTCGAGGCGGATCGTCTCGCCGTTCAGGAGCGGGTTCGTGGCGATGTGCGCCGCGAGGTCGGCGAACTCGGCCGGATCGCCGAGCCGCGGCGGGAAGGGCACCTGGGCGCCGAGGGACGCCTTGGCGTCCTCGGGCAGCGCGGCGAGCAGCGGCGTGTCGAAGAGGCCCGGGGCGATCGTGACGTTGCGGATGCCGTAGCGGGCGAGGTCGCGGGCGATCGGCAGGGTCGTCCCGACGATCGCGCCCTTCGAGGCGGAGTAGGCGACCTGGCCGATCTGGCCGTCGAACGCCGCGACCGAGGCGGTGTTCACGAGCACGCCGCGCTCCCCGTCGGCGTTCGGCTCGTTCTCGGTCATGGCGGCGGCCGACAGGCGCTGCGCGTTGAACGTGCCGAAGAGGTTGATCTCGATGACCTTCTGGAAGATCTCGAGGGGGTGCGGGCCCTTCTTGTGGTGGAAGATCTGCTGCGGCCAGCCGGTGCCGGCGCAGGAGACGGTGACGCGCAGCGGCCCGGCCGCGGCGGCGGCCTCGACCGCGGCGCCGACCGCCGCCTCGTCGGTGACGTCGGTCTTGACGAACGTCGCGCGCGAGCCGAGCTCGGCGACGAGCGCCTGCCCCTTCTCCTCCTGGACGTCCGCGATGGTCACGTGCGCGCCACCGGCGTGGAACCGCCGGGCGGTCGCCTCGCCGAGCCCCGACGCGCCACCGGTGACCAGGACGCTGCTGCCTTCGATCTGAGCCATGCGCGCCACCCTACCTCGCGGGTTGGCCAGCCAGCCAAGAACCGGCGCCGGAGCTTGTGGAAGCCCCTAGATGGGGGCTCCGGCACCCCGGCGCGCGGGCGGTCGTGCGCGCCGGGGCGCCGCTCAGCGAGCGTCGTTCCAGCGCAGGAGGACCGGCCGGCCGCGATCGGTGCCGAGCACCGACAGCGCCGCGACGGCCAGCGGCAGGTGCTCGCCGAAGGTCGCCGGCTGCCCGAGCCAGCGGGCCGCGAGGATCCGGAGCAGGTGCCCGTGGGCGACGAGCAGGACGTCGCGGCCCGCCGGGTCGCCGACGCCGCGCAAGCCGCCCGCGTCGGCGGGCACGTCCGAGACCGCGGGACCGTGCTGCGGACCGCCGGACTCGCGCGCCGGCAGCGCCGGACCGGCGTCGCGCAGGGCGGCCGCGATCGCCCGGTCGGCACGGTCCCCGACCTGCGCGATCGTCTCGGCCCCGGGGACGGGCGTCCGCCACGAGTCCCACGTCGGGTCCTCCGAGCGCAGCTCCGCGCGGGTGCGCCCCTCGGCGCTGCCGTAGTCGCGCTCGGCGAGGTCGGCGTCGAGCACGGGCGAGCGACCGGGCAGCGCGAGCTCCAGCGTCCGGCGCGCCCGCTGCAGCGGCGAGCAGCGCACGGCGACGAACGGGACGCCCGCCA
>JALRCL010000237.1 GCA_023268575.1 Patulibacter sp. | reverse complement strand
GCGATCGCAGGCGGGCGGCACCTGGGTCAGGCGGGGGCGGGATCGGGCGGCGCCGCGGCGGGCGCCGTGGCATCCGGGACGAGCGCGAGGTGGCGCGCGGCGACCGCGGTCGCCGCCGCGAGGAAGCGGTGCACCAGCGGGTTGCGCTCGCCCCGGCGCCGGCCGAGGGCGAGCACCGAGGGCGGCAGCTCGTCGCTCGTCAGGACGGCGAGGCCGGGCCGGGCGTGGAAGCGGGTCCAGCCGATCGGGGCGACGGCCCACGCCCGCCCGGCCGCGACGAGCTCGAAGGCCTCCTCGAGCGTCGTGACCGGGAGCGCGGCGGCCGGATCGGCCTCCGCGGACCAGAAGCCGTTCCAGCGCTCGTCGGGTCCGGCGGGCCGGGCGGCTGCGAACGGTCGCAGCTCGTCGAGCGCGATCCGGCCGCGGCCGGCCAGCGGGTGGCCGGCACCGACGAGGATGATGCGCGGCTCGACGAGCAGCTCGGTGAGCACGAGGCGCTCGGTCCCCAGCGGCGGACGCAGGAACGCGACGTCGGTGCTGCCCGACGTCAGGCCCGCGGACGGGTCGTCGTAGAGGTGGGGCTCGAGCTCGACGGAGGCCTCGGGCTCGAGCTCGGCGAAGGCCTGGAGGATCGGCTCGGTGAGCTCGAGGGCCGCGCCCGCCATCGCACCGACGCGCAGCACCTGCCGGCGGGCCCGGTCGAGCCGCTGGGCCTCGGCGACCGTGCCCTCCCAGTGGGCCACGAGCTCGCGAGCGCGCTCGGCGAACGCGGCACCCGCGGGCGTCGGCTCCGGTCCGCGAGGGGTGCGGTGCAGCAGCAGGACGTCGAGCTCGGCCTCCAGGCGCGTGACCGCCGCGCTGACCGCCTGCTGGCTCAGGTGCAGGTGGCGGGCCGCGGCCGTGAAGCCCGCGTGGTCGATCACGGCGAGGAAGGCCCGCAGGCGGGCGAGCGAGACGTCCGGGGCGGGCACGGGCCGGACGGTACTCGCGGGGCGCACAACCGTGGGGTTGTGCCCCCACCGGGGATCGCTGTTTCCCGCCGGGGAGCGACGGGCATATGGTCGGGCCATGCGCCGGCCGACCGTCCCGAGTCCCCCGGAGGGTCGCCCGTCGCGGTCGCCCGGACGCCAGCTCCTGCGGGCCGCGGCGCTCGCCGCGGCCGCGCTCGCCGCCGGCCCGCCGGTGGCGAGCGCCGCGGCCGCTCCGGCGGTGACGCTCCGCGGCGGCGAGCCAGCCGCCGCGACCACGGTCTGCGGCGAGCACGTGACCCCTCAGCGGGTGGCCGTCGGCGGCGCGCTGCGGGTCGACATCGCCCCGGCGTCCTCGGCGCACGCGCGCCGCGAGCGGCGGCGGGCCGGGATGCTCGTCGAGCGGTGCGTCGACGGGAGCTGGCGGCGCGAGCGGACGGTCCGCCTCGGCGCGCGGCGGGGCCCGCTGCTCACCCGGATCTCGACCGCGGTCGACGGCGACCTGCGCGTGCGCACCCGGCTGGCGGACGGCACGCTCGGGGCGCCGAGCCACGTGCGGGTCGGCGTGGGCGAGATCGTTGACGTGCCGGTGACGCTCGAGGTCGTCAACCGCAACCGGACCGCGATCCCGTGCCTCGGCGCGCCGGACGGCAGCCGCTACCGGATCCACGGCAGCGTCGTGGCGCCGCGGGCAGTGCTCGACGCGCCTCGGCCGGCGATCACCGTCTACGTCCACGGGCTCGGGTACGCGAGCTGGTTCTTCCGCTTCGGCGACGTCCCCGGGTACGACTACGGCCTGCAGCAGGCCCAGGCCGGGCACGCCTCGCTCGTCCTGGACCGGCTCGGCAACCCCGCCCACGACGAGCTGCCCGACGGCAGCGCGACCTGCATCCCGGCGCAGGCGGACATGGTCGACCAGGTGATCGGCGCGCTCCGCCGCGGCGCCGTCCCGGGCGTGCCCGGGGCACCGCGGTTCTCCCGCGTGCTGCTGGCCGGGCACTCGCTCGGCGGCTTCATCACCCAGGTCGCCCAGTACTCCTTCGGCAGCGCCGACGCGATCGCCGTGATCGGCTACACCGACGTGCCGTCGGTCCTCGCGCTCGGCCAGTTCGCCGACGCCGGCGCGCAGTGCCTCACCGCCCCCCAGCGCTCGCGCGGCGGCAGCGGCGCCCCGAACTACGCCGCCTTCGGCCGGACCGACGCGGACTTCGCCGCCGCGCACTTCCACGACCTCGACCCGACCGTGCGCCGGATCGCGCTGCAGCGCCACAACCGCGACCCCTGCGGGGACCTGCTCTCGGCGCTGCAGGCGCTCGCCGTCGATCAGCTCGGCACGCGGCTGGGGATCACCTCGCCGGTGCTCGTGATCTCCGGCGCCGACGACGCGCTCTTCACGCCGCCGACGAACCGCCTGCAGGCCGCCACCGCGTACCCGCGCTCGCCCGACGTGCAGCTCGTCGAGCTCCCGCGGACCGGGCACGCGGTCACGCTGGGCCGCTCGCACGAGGCGTTCCGCGCCGCGATGGACCGCTGGCTCGCGAAGCACGGCGGCTGAGCCGGACGAGGCCGGACGGGGCCGCCGCCGGCGGCGCCCCGTCGTGCGCCGGCGCGCGGACCGCCGGCCGGCGGGGTCAGTCGTCCGTGCCGAAGGACCGGGTCCGCAGGACCGGCTCGCCCGCCTGGTCGGAGCCGTCGAGGTCCACCTCGACGACGAGCGCGACGTCGTGGTCGCCGTCCGGGTCGTCGACGATCTGGCGGACGATCCAGCGCCGGGCGCCGGCCTCGGGCGTCCCGGAGAGCAGGTGGTCCGCGGGGTCGCGATCGATCACGACGAGCTCGGCGCGGCGTGCCGCGGGGCCCACGGGCAGCTCGTCGTGCGTCTCCCAGTAGGCGTCGAGCGCGGCGCGCCAGTGGTGCTCGCGCATCGTCACCTTGCCGGGCGGATCGGTGAGGGCGGCGGCGGCCGCGTCGAGCTTCGCCAGCGCGTCGGCGCGGTCGCGGGCGGCGAGTCGCAGCCGCTGGAAGAGCGCCTGGCGCACCATCGCCGTGAACGTCCGCTCGTTGCCGGTGAGCGGTCGGCTCGGGGCCGGCGGTGCGCCGGCGGCCTGGGCCTCGGCCGCCCGCGCGACGGCCTCCGGGTCGGTCAGGGCCTCCCACTCGTCCAGCAGGCTGGAGTCGGTCTGGCGGATCGTCTCGCCGAGCCACCCCAGGAGCTCCTCGAGCTCCGGGGTGCGACGGGACTCGGGCACCGTCTGACGCAGCGCGCGGTAGGCGCCCGAGAGGTAGCGCAGGACGATGCCCTCCGACCGCGACAGGCCGTAGTGGCCGATCAGGTCGGTGAACGAGCGGCCCCACTCCCACATCTCGCGCACGACGGACTTCGGCGAGAGGTCCCGCTCGCGGACCCACGGGCGCGTCTCCCGGAACGCGTGGAAGAGCTCCCGCAGCTCGGCCTCCAGCGGCTTGGGGTAGGAGACCTCCTCCAGCCGCTCCATCCGCTCGTCGTACTCGATCCCGTCGGCCTTCATCGCGGCGATCGCCTCGCCGCGGGCCTCGTTCGTCTGGGCGATGAGCACCGGGTACGGGTCGTCGAGGATCGCCTCGACGACGGAGACGACGTCCAGCGCATAGCCCTCGGCCTCGGGGTCCAGCTGCTCGAGCGCCACGAGGGCGAACGACGCCAGCGGCTGGTTCAGCGCGAAGTCGTCCTGCAGGTCGACCGCCAGCCGCAGGCGCCGACCGTCGGGGTCGGGCTCGGGCAGCCACTCCAGGACGCCGGCGCCGACGAGCTCGTCGCCGAGCGCCTGGGCCTGCTCGTAGAGCCGCTGGCGGCCGCGCTCGTCCTCGTGGTTGTCCGTCGTCAGGGCGGTCATGACCGCGACCGGGTCGCCGGGCTGGTGGACGACGTTCAGGAGGGTCGCGTGGTCGACGCGCATCTTCGACCCGAGCGCCTCGGGCGTCGCGTCGCGCAGTCGGTCGAAGGTCTCCTCGGTCCACGAGACGTGCCCCTCCTGGGGCTTCCTCGTCTGGACCTTCCGGCGCTTCTTCGGATCGTCGCCGGCCTTCGCCAGCGCGCGCTGGCGCTCGATGACGTGCTCGGGCGCCTGCACGACGACGTGCCCGGCGGTGTCGAAGCCGGCGCGTCCGGCGCGTCCGGCGATCTGGTGGAACTCGCGCGCCTTCAGCAGCCGGTGGCGGGTGCCGTCGTACTTCGCCAGGGCGGTGAGGACGACCGTCCGGATCGGCACGTTGATGCCGACGCCGAGCGTGTCGGTTCCGCAGATGACCTTCAGCAGGCCCTTCTGGGCGAGCTGCTCGACGAGCCGGCGGTAGCGGGGCAGCATCCCGGCGTGGTGGACGCCGATCCCGGCGCGGACGAGCTTCGACAGCGTGCGGCCGAAGCCGGCGGTGAAGCGGAACGCCCCGAGTTCCTGCGCGATCGCGTCGCGCTCCGCGCGGCTCGTCAGCGGCGTGGAGAGCAGCGCCTGGGCGCGCTCCATCGCCGCGGCCTGCGTGAAGTGCACGACGTAGATCGGGGCGCGGTCGGCCTCCACGAGCTCCTCGAGCAGCTCGTGCAGCGGGTCCACCGACCACGTGAACGACAGCGGCACCGGCCGCTCGGCGTCGTCGACGAGGACCGTCTCGCGGCCGGTGCGCCGGGTCAGGTCCTCGCTGATCCGCGCGACGTCGCCGAGCGTCGCGGACATGAGCAGGAACTGGGCCTGCGGCAGCGTCAGCAGCGGCACCTGCCACGCCCAGCCGCGCTGGCCGTCGGCGTAGTAGTGGAACTCGTCCATCACCACCTGGCCGACGTCGGCGCTCGCGCCGCCCCGCAGCGCGATGTTCGCGAGCACCTCGGCGGTGCAGCAGATGACGGGGGCGTCGGCGTTCACCGACGCGTCGCCGGTGAGCATCCCGACGTTGTCGGCCCCGAAGACCTCGCAGAGCGCGAAGAACTTCTCGGACACGAGCGCCTTGATCGGCGCGGTGTAGAACGTCGTCCGGTCGCGGCTGAGCGCGGCGAAGTGGGCGGCGATCGCCACGAGCGACTTGCCCGACCCCGTCGGCGTGGCGAGCACGACGTTCTTCTCGTCGAAGAGCTCGATCGCTGCCTCCTCCTGGTGCGGGTAGAGCTCGATCCCGCGCTCGTGCGCCCAGATCCCGAACGCCTCGTAGAGGGCGTCCGCGGTCGGATCGGCGGGGCGGGCGTCGACGAGGCGCATCGGTCCCGCCCCACGCTAGCGAGCCGGACCCGCGGGACCCCGCCCGCCGCGGCCCGGCTCAGGCCTCGTCGTCCTCGGGGGTCGCGCGGTGCTTCCAGTAGCCGAGCGCCTGGATCGCCCCGCGCGGGAAGCCGCGCTCGTCGCGCAGGTGCTCGCGCACGCCCCGCACCGCCCACGACTCGCCGGCGGCCCAGAGCTGCGGCGGGCCGTCGGGCAGCTCGAGCTGGCGCAGCGCGTCGACGAGTCGCTCGGGCGTCGCGCAGGGCGCGTCGCCGCGGTGCAGCCACGTGACCTCGAGATCGGGGCAGGCGACGTCGAGCATCGCCTCGTCGTCGGCGTCGTGGACGTCGAGCACGACCCGGAACGGGTGGCCGGCGGGCCGCCGCTCGACCGCGGCGGCGATCGCGGGGATCGCGGTCTCGTCGCCGGCCATCAGCGTCCACGCGGCGTCCGGGTCGGTGACCCAGTGGATGCGCGGTCCGCAGATCCCCAGCCGCTCGCCGACCTGCGCCCGGGCGGCCCAGCGCCCGCCGAAGCCCCCGTCGGGGTCCTCCGGATCCGGCTCGTGGTCGTGGATCACGAGGTCGATGGTCATCCGCCCGGCGTCGCGGTCGAAGCGGCGCACCGTGTAGTTGCGCGTGTGCTGCGCCTCGCCGCCCGGCGGGAACCGCCACCGCCCGACCTCCGGCACCAGGAGCTCCTGCCCGTCGCGGGGCCAGATGAGCGTCACGTACTCGCCGGGCTCGTCGTCGGGCATCGTCGCGAGCACGTCCCCGGCGACGACGATCCGGGTGAGCCGGCGTGCGACGCGTCGGACGTCGACGACCTCGACCGGTCCGGAGGCGATCGGGAAGCGCTGCTGGCGGCGGGTGGCGGTGGCGTACCGCGAGGAGTCGGACATGCGGACGGGGGAGGTCGGCGCTCAGCGGCCCGCGGAGACGCGGCGCCGCTGCTCGCGGGTGAGCAGGACGAGGAAGAGGAGGCCGCCGAGCAGGGCGGTGACGACGCCGACCGGCAGCTCGCCGGGCGCCCCGATCCGCCGGCCGACGAGGTCGGCGAGCGCGACGAGCGCCGCGCCCGCGGCCGCCGACGCCGGCAGGGCCGCGGTCGATCCCGCGCCGGCCAGGCGCCGGCCGATCTGGGGGGCGAGGAACGCCGCGAAGCCGAGCGGTCCGCACGCGGCCACGCACGCCCCGACGAGCGCCGCCGCGAGGACGAGCAGGGCGGCACGGTCCCGCGCCGGGCGCAGGCCGAGCCCGTGGGCGAGGTCGTCGCCGAGCGCCAGCGCGTCGATCCGGCGGGCGAGCGGGAGCGCCAGGGCCGCCAGCACGGCGACGGCCGTCCCCGTGGCACGGAACGTCGCCCAGTCGCCGCCGTTGAGGCTGCCGACGAGCCAGAGGACCGCGCGCGACGTCGACGTGATGTCGCCCACGGTGAGCAGGAACGAGACCCCGGCGCCGGCCAGGGCGGCGATCCCGATCCCGACGAGCACGAGCGTCAGCGCCTCGCGGCGCGGCGCCACGGCCAGGCAGAGGGCGGTCGCGGTGAGGGCGCCGCCGGCGGCGAGCGCCATCGACGCGCCGTAGGAGGCCCCGAGCAGCAGGCCGGCGACGCCGGCGAGGCTCGCCCCGTGCGCGGTGCCGACGATGTCCGGCGAGGCGAGCGGGTTGCGCAGCACGGACTGGAAGATCGCGCCGGCGAGCCCGAACCCGGCCCCGCAGACGAGCGCGAGCGCGGCGCGCGGGGCCTGGAGCTCGCGGACGATGAGGTCGGTGCCGCCGTCCGCGCCGACCGTCAGGGACCGCAGGACGTCGCCGAGCGGGAGGTCGGCGCCGCCCCACGCGATCCCGGCGATCGCCCCCGCGAGGGCGAGCAGCGCGAGGCCGGCCGTCGCGGCGGCGGCCCGCAGGTCGAGCCGCAGCGAGAGCGCCGGCCGCCGCAGGCGCAGCACCCGGCGGCCCCGGGCGTCGAGCGCGGGGACGCTCACGCGCGCACCCGTCGCCGCGCGACGAGCCAGAGGAACAGCGGCACGCCGACGATCGGCGCCACCACGCCGACCGCGACCTCGCGCGGGGGCGCGACGACCCGTCCGACGACGTCCCCGCCGACGAGCACCGCGACCCCGAGCAGCGCGGCGAGCGCCAGCTGCCAGCGGACGTCGGCGCCGACGAGCAGCCGTGCGGCGTGGGCGGCGAGCAGCCCGACGAGCCCGATCGGGCCGGCGACCGCGACGGCGCCGGCGGCCAGCAGCAGCGCGGCGGCGCCGGTGGCGATCCGCACGCGGGCGACGTCCTGGCCGAGCCCGCGCGCGGCGTCCTCGCCGAGGCTCAGGGCGTTCAGGGCCGGCGCGATGGCGACCGCCACGGCGGCGCCGACGAGCAGGAACGGCGCGGCGCCGGCCAGGGTCGACCACTCGCCTCCGGCCACCGAGCCGACGACCCAGAAGCGGAACTGATCGAGCGTCTGGCTGTCGAGCACCTGCATCGCCTGGGTCGCGGCGGCGCAGAGCGCCGCGATCGCGGCACCGGCCAGCGCGAGCCCGACGGTCCCGCCGCGTCCACCGCCGGAGAGCACCCACGCCAGGACGCCGGCCAGGGCGCCGCCCGCGAGGGCGAACGGCGCGTACGCGGCGGTGCCGGACACGCCGAGGAGCGTGATCGCCAGCACGACCGCCAGCGACGCCCCGGCCGAGATGCCGAGGATCCCGGGGTCGGCGAGCGGGTTGCGGGTCAGGGCCTGCAGCAGCACGCCGGCGAGGCCGAGCGCGGCGCCGACGACGATCGCCACGCCGGTCCGGGGGAGCCGCAGCTCGCGCACGACCCCGGCGTCGGCCGGGTGCGCGGACGGGTGCAGCAGCGCCTCGAGGGCGCGCCCGGGGCCGACGTCCCCGGACCCGAGCGCGATCGACCCGGCGACGGCGGCGAGGGCGAGGACGACGGCGAGGGCGGCCGCAGCCGCCCTCGTGGCGCGGCGTCGCGTCCGGCTCGAGCGGGACGCGACGCCGGGGACGGCACGGCCACCGGCGTGGCCGTGTCGGGGATCAGCGGCTCTCGGCGGCAGGGAGGGTCTTCTCCAGCTCGTTCAGGACCTGCTGGGCACCGGTGATGCCGATGCCGAGCATCCATACGTCGTCGGGCTCGTCGTAGACGCGACCGTCCTCCACCGCGTCGATGTCCTTCCACGCCGGCAGCGCGGTGCCGCGGGCCTGGTCGGTGTCCTTGGCCGGACCGTAGACCGTCTGGTAGACGACGTCGGCGTCCGCCTCGTCGAGGTTCTCCAGCGAGAGCGTCGCGTTGATGTCGCTCGCCTTCTCGGCTGCGGGCGGGAGCGCGACGCCGACGTCCTTGAGGATCGACCCGACGAACGAGTTCGGGCTGTAGAGGCGGATCTCGCCGGGCAGCCAGCGCACGACGGAGACCGTCGTGTCGGCCGGATCGCCGAGCGCCTTGCCGACCGCCTTCGCGCGCTGCTCGTAGTCGGTGAGCAGGCGGCGCGCCTCGCCGGCCTTGCCGAGGGCCTCGGCCTGCGTGATGACGTTCGCCTTCCAGTCGGCCGGGGTCTCGGTGAACACCGTCGGGGCGATCTTCGAGAGCTGCGCGTAGCGCTTCTCGTCGCGGACCTTGCTCGAGAGGATGAGGTCGGGCTTGAGCTTCGCGATCGCGACGAGGTTCGGCGCCTCGATCTCGCCGACGACCTCGATCCCCTTCGCCTTGTCGGCGAGGTAGCGGGGGAAGCCGTCGCCGACGGCGGCCTTCACCGTGCCGACCGGCGTGACGCCGAGCGTCGTGGTCGTGTCGAGCTCGGGCGTGTCGAGCACGACGACCCGCTTCGGGGTCCCGGTGATCGTCACGGGGCCCATCGCCGTCTGGACCGTCCGGGTGCCGGAGGCGTCGGCTGACGCCGTCGTGGTCGCCTCGCCGCCGTCGTCGTCGGAGCCGCAGGCGGCCAGCGCGAGGGACGCGACGAGCGCGCCGGCGACGAGCAGCCGGCGGGAGCGGCGTGGGAGGGCGTTGTCGGTCACGGGGGGACTCCTGCTTGATCTTCGGGTGGCCGAACTGGCCGGATGGCGAAAAGTGAGGGGACCCTATACAACTCCGAGTCGCGATGTCGGACTTCGGTCTCCTGTCCCCCGATCGGGCCGCTCGCGTGCTCACCGCCCTGCCCGCATCGGCGCTCCCCGCGCCGGTCGCACGCTGGGCGGGTGGGCTCGCGGCGGCCAGCGACCCCGTCGCCGCCTACGGCTATCTGCCCGACGTGGCGGCCGCCCGGGCGGCCGAGCTGCGCGCCGTGCTCCCGGCGTGGGCGGCGGTCTGCTTCGCGCTGAAGGCCAACGGCTTCGCGCCGGTCCTCGACGCGCTCGGCACGGTCGTCGACGGCTTCGAGGTCTCCTCCCGCCGCGAGCTCGCCGCGGCCCGCGCGGCGTGGGGCACCCGGAGCGCGGCGCCGCTGCTCGTGTCGAGCGGACCGGCGAAGAGCGACGCCCTGCTGGACGCGCTGCTCGCCGCGGGCGGGACCGTGAACGTCGAGAGCGGGCTGGAGCTCCACCGCGCGGCGGCCGCCGGGCGCCGCGCCGGGCGCCGCGCCGCGGTCTGCGTGCGGGTGAACCCCCTCGACGTGCCGGTCGCCGGCGATCTGACGATGGGCGGCGCGGCGAGCCCGTTCGGCGTCCCGGAGGAGGACGTCCCCGCGCTGCTGGACGCCGCCCGGACGCTGGCCGACGACCTCGAGGTCGTCGGCGTGCACGTCCACGCGGCGAGCAACGTCGCCGACGCCGGCGCCTACGCCCGCTACGCCGCCTGGGTCCTGGACTACGCCACCGGGCTGGCCGCCGCGCACCGGCTCGCGCTGCGGATCGTCGACGTCGGCGGCGGGCTCGGCCTGGACGCGACCGGCGAGTCCCCCTTCGACCTCGGGCTGCTCGGGAGCGGCCTGGCCGCCCTCGACCCGCCGCCCGGCCTGCGGGTGATCCTCGAGCCGGGTCGCTGGATCGCGGCGCCCTGCGGGTGGTACGCGGCGCCGATCGCCGACGTCAAGGCGGTGCGCGGCCGGACGTTCGTCGTCCTGCGCGGCGGGGTCAACCACTTCCTCCTGCCCGCCTCGTGGGACCTGCCCCAGCCGCTGGCCGTCGTGCCGGTCGACGCCTGGGACGCCCGGCTGCCGCGGCCGGCCGTCCACGGTGCTCGCGCGACCGTCGCCGGGGAGCTCTGCACCCCGGAGGACACGCTCGTCCCGGAGGTCGACGGCGTGACCGCCCGCGCCGGCGACGTCGCGGTGCTGCCGTGCGCCGGCGCCTACGGCTGGGAGTTCGGCCTGCACGAGTTCCTCGGTCACCCGCTCGCCCCCCGCGTCGTGCTCGAGCACGACGCCCGTCGCCCGTCCCCGGCCCTCGTGGCCGCTTCCCCTGGAGACCGCACGTGACGCCCCCCGACACCGACGCCATCCTCGACCGCCAGGCCGCCCGCGAGAGCTCGGCGCGCACCTACGCGCGCTGGCTCGGCGCGGTCCCGGTCCGTGCCCGCGGCGCCGAGCTGGAGACCGCCGACGGGCGGGTCCTGCTCGACTGCCTGGCGGGGGCGGGCACCCTCGCGCTGGGGCACAACCACCCGGAGGTCGTCGGCGCGATCGAGGAGGTCCTGGCCAGCGGCGCGCCGCTGCACGCGCTGGACTTCGCGACCCCGTGGAAGGACGACCTCACCACCGAGCTGCTGGCCGCGCTGCCGGAGGCGTTCCGCCGCACGCGCCCCCGCCTGCACTTCTGCGGGCCGGCGGGGACCGACGCCGTGGAGGCCGCGATCAAGCTCTGCCAGACCGCGACGGGGCGCCAGGGGATCCTCGCCTTCACGGGCGCCTACCACGGGATGACGCTCGGGGCCCTCGCCGCGAGCGCCGGCGTCGCGACGAAGGCGCCGGTCGCCGGCCTGGGCACCGACGTGACGCGCCTGCCGTTCCCCTACGCCCTGCGCTGCCCGTTCGGGCTCGGACCGCACGGGGCCACGGTGTCGGCCCGCTACGTCGAGCGGCTCCTCGACGACCCCAACGGCGGCGTCGTCCCGCCCGCGCTCATGCTGCTGGAGGCCGTCCAGGGCGAGGGCGGCGTCGTGCCGGCGCCGGACGAGTGGCTGCGGGCGATGCGCCGGGTCACCGAGCGCCATGGCATCCGGCTCGTCGTCGACGAGGTCCAGTCCGGGGTCGGGCGGACCGGGACGATGTGGGCCCACGAGCGCGCCGGGATCGTCCCCGACGCGATCGTCATGAGCAAGGCGATCGGCGGCAGCCTCCCGCTCGCGGTCGTCGCCTACCGCGGCGACCTCGACGGGTGGGCGCCGGGCGCGCACACCGGGACGTTCCGCGGGACGACCCTCGCCATGGCCACCGGCGCCGCGACCCTGCGGATCGTCCGTCGCGACCGGCTCGCCGAGCGCGCGGGTCGCCTCGGCGCGTGGATCGCCGAGGAGCTGCGCGAGCGCCTGGCCGACCATCCGGCCGTCGCCGAGATCCGCGGCCGCGGCCTCATGCTCGGGGTCGAGCTCGTGGACCCGGCCGGCGCGCCCGACGGGCTCGGCGTCCGCCCGGCCGCGCCGCGGCTCGCCGCTGCGGTCCGGGCCGCCTGCCTGGAGCGCGGCCTGATCGTCGAGCTCGGCGGGCGCCACGACAGCGTCGTGCGGCTGCTGCCGCCGCTCGTGCTCTCCGACGCCCAGGCCGAGCGGGTCGTCGCGGTGCTGAGCGACGTCGTGCGCGTCGAGGGCGACCGCGCTCGCGGCGCTGCGGTGGAGGTCGCCGCGTGAGCGCCCTCGCGCACGACGACGCCGCGCTGCGGCGGCTGCTGCGGGTCGCCCTCGACGCGGCCCTCGCCGGACGCGCGGACCGCGGCGGTCCGGTGCCGGCCGGCGAGCCCGACGCCCCGCGGGCGGCGCTCGGCGCGCTGCTGGCCGGCGACGGCGCCCTCCCGGAGCGGGGGCTCGGCGAGACCGACGCCCTCGCTGGGCTCGCGCGCCTGCTCGCCGCCGGGCACGCGGACCCCGGCGATCCGCGGTGCGCGGCGCACCTCCACTGCCCGCCGCTGGCCGTCGCCGTCGCCGCCGACGCCGTCGTCGCGGCGCTGAACCCCTCGCTGGACTCCTGGGACCAGGGCCCCTCGTCGGCGGCGGTCGAGGACGCCGTCGTCGGCGCGCTCGCGGAGCTCGCCGGACTCGACCCGGAGCGCGCGGGCGGCACGATCACGACCGGGGCGAGCGCGTCGACGCTCACGGCGCTCCTGCTGGCGCGCGAGGCGCTCGGTCCGACGGTCGGGATCGCCTGCTCGGAGCTCGCCCACTTCTCCGTCGGGCGCGCGGCGCAGGTGCTCGGGCTCGGCGCCGCCGCCGTCCACGCGGTGCCGGTGGACGACGCCGGCCGGATGCGGGTCGACGCGCTCGAGGCGACGCTCGGCGACCTGCGCCGGCCGTGGATCGTCGTGGCGACCGCGGGAACGACCGACCTCGGCGCCATCGACCCGCTTCCCGCGATCGCGCAGGTCGTCGACCGGGCGGGCGCCTGGCTGCACGTCGACGCCGCGTACGGCGGCGGCGCGCTGCTCTCGCGCCGGCTGGCCCCGCTGCTGCGCGGCGTCGAGCGCGCCGACAGCATCGCGCTGGACCTCCACAAGCTCGGCTGGCAGCCGGTCGCCGCCGGCGCGCTGCTGCTGCGCGACCGGGCGCTCCTCGGACCGCTGGCGCTCGAGGTCGCCTACCTCAACGCGGCCGACGACGACGAGGCCGGCTACGAGGACCGCGTCGGGCGGTCGCTGCGCACGACGCGGCGACCCGACGCCTTCAAGCTGCTCGTGACGATGCGGGCGCTCGGCCGCGACGGCCTGGGCGCGCTCGTCGACGCCTGCCACGACCGGGCGCACGACGCCGCCGCGGCGATCGCGCAGGAGCCGGGCCTCGAGCTGCTCGGCCCGCCGACGCTCACGACCGTGCTCCTGCGCCCGCGCGACGAGGACCCCGAGCGCCGCGACGCGCGCTGCGCGATGCTGCGCCGGCGCCTCCTGCGGGAGGGGCGCGCGGTCCTCGGGCGCACCGAGCTGCCCGGCACCGGGCCCGGTCGCCGCTGGCTGAAGCTCACGCTCCTGCACCCGCACGCCACGCGCGAGGAGGTCCGCGCGCTCGTGCGGCTCGTCGCGGAGGCCGCGTCGGCCGACGGTCTGGATCGGCGCGCCGCGTCGGAGGTCCCGGCGTGAGCACCGCCGTCCCCACCGGCGCGGCGCGCGCCGCCGAGGATCCACTGC
Organism: Patulibacter sp.; assembly: GCA_023268575.1. Lineage (GTDB taxonomy): Bacteria > Actinomycetota > Thermoleophilia > Solirubrobacterales > Solirubrobacteraceae > Patulibacter. Next base: position 5,980 of record JALRCL010000237.1, on the reverse strand, counting down.
ACGGCGTCGATCCCGCCCTCGCCGCCGACCAGGCCGCGGTCGAGCCGCTGCTGCGGGCGTGGGTCCGCGAGACCGGGATTGCGCTGCCGCCGTCCGGCGCACGCGCCCGCCTGCCGCTGCCGGGTCAGGGCATCGCCCTGCTCGTCCCGGTGCTGCATCGCTCGGCCGGCGGCTGGCACCGCTTCGGCCGCGTGCGGCGCGAGCGCTCGGGGGGCGAGGCCGGCCCGGAGCTGCCCCACCGCGAGGTCGCCACCCTGCTCCTGCGCGAGGCCGCGCTGCAGCAGGGACGGCCGGCGTCGGCCGCCGACCCCGCGATCGCGCGGGCCCGCGACTCCGCCGGGCGGATCGCCGAGCACCTCGACGACCGGTGGGCGCACCCCGAGGACCCGACGGGCGAGCGGAGCTTCCGCGCCGGCGAGCAGGCACTGACCGTCGGCCACCCCTTCCACCCCGCCGGCAAGGGGCGCGAGGAGGACGACCCGGTGCGCCTGCGCGAGCTCTCGCCCGAGCTGCGCGGCCGCGTGCGGCTCCGCTGGCTCGGCGTGCGCCCGGTGGACCTCGTCGGCGAGGGCCCGGGGGAGGAGCCGATCGCGGAGACGCTGCGACGGATGGCGAGCGACGACGGCGTGGCCGTCCCCGCCGACCGCGTGCCGCTGCCCCTGCACCCCTCGCAGGCGGCGCGCCTGCTCGCCGGTGGCCCGGTGGCCGACGCGCTCGCCACCGGCCGGCTCGTCGACCTCGGGTCGGCGACGGCGAGCTGGTCGCCGACCTCCTCGCTGCGGACCTTGGAGCGCGAGGGCGCCCGCTGGATGGCGAAGCTCTCGCTCGGCCTGCGGATCACGAACTCCCGGCGCGAGAACCGGCGTCCGGAGCTGCGTCTCGGGCGCCACGTCGGGGCGCTCGCCACGGCGCTGGAGGCGCTCGAGGGCCACCGGCCGTCGGTCGGCGTGCTGCTCGACGCGGCCTGGGCGAGCGCCGACGTCGCGGGGCCGGGGGAGGAGCACGGGCTCGCGCTCGCGCTGCGCGACGCCGTCGTGGGCGCCGGCGACCCGACCATCTGCCTCGCGGGTCTCGTCGCGGAGCGTCCGCGGCAGGGCCCCAGCCGGCTCGGCGCGATCGTCCGCGAGCGCGCCGCGGCGGGCGGCGGGTCGACCGAGAAGGCCGCGCGCGCGTGGCTCGACGCCCTGCTGGACGTCCTCGTGCTGCCGCTCCTGCGCTGGCACGACGTCCACGGCGTCGGCGTCGAGGCGCACGCCCAGAACGCGCTCGTGACCCTCGATCCCGACGGCCTGCCGGTGCGCGGCTGGTACCGGGACGGTCAGGGCTGGTACGTCGCCCGCGCGCACGCCGAGGCCTGGCGACGACGCCTGCCGGACCTGGAGCCGGCGGGCTGCCAGCTCGTCTTCGACGACGCGCTCGTCGCCGACCGCGTCGCCTACTACCTCGGCGTCAACGCGCTGCTCGGCGTGGTCGGCGCGCTCGGCGCCGACGGCGTGGCCGACGAGCGCGCGCTCCTGGATCGCGTCCGCGATCGGCTGGAGCCCGTCGCCCGCGCGCGCCCCGACGGCGTCGCGGCCCGCCTGCGCGACGCGCCGACCCTCACGAGCAAGTGCAACCTGCTGACGACCGTCGACGGCCGTGACGAGCTCGACGGGCCCGTCGCCACCCAGTCGGTGTACCGCGAGATCCCCAACCCGATCGCCCACGCATGAGCCACGAGTCCCCCCTCGACCTCCTCGGGGTCGGCATCGGCCCGTTCAACCTGAGCCTCGCGGCGCTCGCCGACGGCGTCGAGGACCTCGACGTGCGCTGCGTCGACGAGCGGTCGTCGTTCGGCTGGCATCCCGGCATGCTGTTGGAGGGCACGACGCTCCAGGTCCCGTTCCTCGCCGACCTCGTGACGCTCGTGGACCCCACGAGCCGCTGGTCGTTCCTCGCGTACCTGCGCGAGCGTCGCCGGCTCTTCCCCTTCTACTTCGCCGAGCGGTTCCTCGTGCCACGCGCGGAGTTCGACGACTACTGCCGCTGGGCGGCGGAGCGCCTGGACGCGTGCCGCTTCGGCCACCGCGTGGAGGCGCTCCGGTGGGACGAGGCCGCCGGCGCGTTCGCGGCGAGCCTCATCGGGCCCGACGGCGCCGGCGAGGTGCTCGCGCGCAACGTCGTGCTCGGGATCGGCACCGCCCCGACGCTGCCGGACCCGCTGCGCGCGCTCCACGACGCCGACGGGCCCGTGCTGCACAGCGCGGAGTACCTCCACCGGCGCGAGGCGCTGCGCGCGTTGGACGACGTCACCGTCGTCGGCTCGGGCCAGTCGGGGGCGGAGGTCTTCCTCGACCTCCTGCGCGCGCAGCGGCCGGGCCAGGTGCGGCGGTGGTGCACCCGCAGCCGCGCGATCGCGCCGATGGAGTACTCCAAGCTCGGCCTCGAGCAGTTCACGCCGGACTACACGCGCTACTTCCACGGCCTGCAGGAGCCGGTCCGCGACCGCGTGCTGCCGCAGCAGAGCCAGCTCTACAAGGCGATCTCGGCCGACACGATCGCCGAGATCCAGCAGGTGCTCTACGAGCGGACGATCGGCGGCGGCTGGCCCGACGGCGTGTCGATCACGCCGAACGTCAGCGTCGTGTCCGCCGAGGGGACCGCCGACGGCGGGGTGACGCTCGAGCTCCGCGAGCCCGACCAGGGCCAGGCGGCCGCGCTGCGGACCGACGCGGTGGTGGCGGCGACCGGCTACGCCCCGCGCGAGCCCCGCTGCCTGCGGCCGCTCGAGGACGCCCTCGAGCGCGACGCCCGCGGCCGGCTGGCGATCGACGCCGAGCACCGGCTCGTCACGCGCCCGGGGCTCGGCGGGATCTTCGTCCAGAACGCCGAGCTGCACACCCACGGCGTCGGCGCGCCCGACCTCGGCCTCGGGGCGTGGCGCAGCGCCACGATCCTCAATGCGGTCGCCGGTCGCGAGGTCCACCCCTTGCCGGAGCGGACCGCCTTCACGACGTTCGGCCTGGAGCACGCCGCGTGACGGCGACCCCGCCCACCCCGGCCGGGGCGCGGCGCGGAGGCCCGCGGCTGGTCCTGGCCGGCGTCCTCGGGCTGCTGCTCGTGGGCGAGATGGCGCTCGGGCCGTTCTACCCGCAGCTGCTGCGCGAGGTCCACGGCACCGACGACCCGGCCGACACCGGGCTCGTGCTCTGGGCCTCCCGACTCTCGGCGATGGTCGCGCTGCCGCTGCTCGGCCTGCTCGCCCGCCGGATCGGCGCCGCGCGCGTGGTCACCGGCGGGCTCGCGGTGGCCGCGTGCGCGGACGTCGCGATGGCCCTCGCCCCGACGCTCGGGGCGTTCGTCGTGGCCTGCGCGGTGGCGGCGGCGTCCGGCGCGGCGCTCCTGCTCGCCTACCCGGCGCTCGTGGCGCTGGACGGCGAGGGCACGCCCGGGGTCGTGTGGTTCGCCGGGCTCTTCCACGGCGCGATCATCGTCGCCGCCGCCACCGGCGCGCTGATCGTCGCGCTGCCGGATCCGCGGCTGGGCCTGGCGGCGTTCGCGCCGGTGACGCTCGCGCTGCTGCTCGTCGCCCGCCGGGCGATGGCCCACGCCGCCGCGTCGCCGACGCCGGCCCGCCCCGTGGCCGGCGACGTCGCGCCCGTCGCGCGCCCAGAGCAGGATCCGGCTGCGGCCCCGGCCCCGGCCCCGGCGCGCCGCGAGCGCGCCGCGCGCTGGGCGCTCGTCCTCGCGCCGCTCGTCGGGATCGCGCTCCTGGCCACGGTGCTCGACTTCGCGATGGCGGTCGTGCGCCCGTTCTTCGTCACGGCACTGGAGGACGACGGCCGCTCCGCCGCGCTCGCCACGGCGCTGTTCCTCCTGCCGTCGGCCGCCGCGCTGGCCACGCTGCCGCTGGCCCGCGTCGCGCGCGAGCGGCTCGGGGGCGCGCTGCTGCCCCTCGCGCTCCTCCTGGCCGCCGGCGGCCTCGCCCTGCAGGCGGCCACCGCCTCGTCGGTCCTGCCCCTGGCGCTGGGCCGGGTCGCGTTCGGCGCCGGCGTCGTGCTCGCGCAGGTCGAGGTCGACCGACGCGTCTTCTCGGCCGTCGGCGTCACCGGTGCCGGCTTCGCGGCGACCGAGACGGCCCGTGGCCTCGGTCTCGTCCTCGCCCCGCTCGTCGCCGCCGCGGCGGCCGAGCGCGATCTGCTGCTGCCGCTCGCCGTCGGCGCCGCGACCTTCGCGGTCGCCGCCGCCGGCGCGCTCCTGGCCACCGTCCCCCGAGCCTCCCGGAGGTCCCGCCGTGTCCCGTCCCACTGAGTCCGACGCCCCCGTCGACGAGCGGCCGGTCGTCGCGGCCGACTGCCCCGATCCGGTCGTCGCGGCCGACCGCCCCGATCCGGACGCCTGGCGGACCGCCGGCGCGCGGCTGCTGGCGCGCGCGATCGGCGAGCTCGCCTACGAGGGCCTGCTGCGCCCGGCGCCCGACGCGGCCCCGGACGCCTGGTCGCTCGCGCTGCCCGAGGCGACCTACGGCTTCCGGGCCACGCGGGACCCCTTCGACGGGTTCGTCGTCGATCCCGCGTCGATCCGCCGCGGTGCCGCGCGGGCCGACGATCCCGCGCTGCTGCTGCGCGACGCCGCCCCCGCGCTCGGTCTCGCGGGCGGCGCGCTCGTCGACGCGCTGCGCGACCTCGCGGCGACCCGGACCGCCGACGTCCACCTCGCCCGGCGCCGCCCGAGCGCGGCGGCGCTGGCCGAGCTCGAGCACGTCCCGCTCGAGGCGCACGGCGAGGGCCACCCGCGGATGGTCCTGAACAAGGGGCGTCTGGGCTTCGGGCCGTCGGACCTGCGGCGCTACGCCCCCGAGCACGCGCCCGACGTCCGGCTGCCCTGGATCGCCGCGCACCCCGACCTGGCCACCCACCACGGCCTCGACGCGGAGGCCTTCGCGGCCGCGCAGCTCGACGACGACGAGCGCGAGCGGTTCGCCGCGCGGCTCCGGGAGCACGCCGCCGGCGATCCGTCGGACTGGGCGTGGCTGCCGGTCCACCCGTTCCACCTCGAGCGGGAGCTCCTCCCGCTGCTCGCCGAGGAGCTGGCGACCGGCCGCGTCGTCGTGCTGGGGACCGGGGCCGACCGCCACCGGCCGCTGCAGTCGGTCCGGACCCTCGCGAACGTCGACCGGCCCGAGCGCCACGACGTGAAGCTGCCGCTGGCGATCCGCAACACGCTCGTCTGGCGCGGGCTCTCCGCCGAGCACAGCGCCCAGGCGCCGGCGCTCAGCACGTGGCTGGCGCGGGCGATCGAGGCCGACGACCTGCTCGCCGAGAGCGGCTTCGTCGCGCTCGCCGAGCGCGCCGCGGTGACGGTGCGCCCGTCGCTCGTGCGCGCCGTGCCGGAGCTCCCCTACCGCTACGCCGAGACCGGCGGCGCGGTGCTGCGCCAGCCCGTCCACGAGATCCTCCGGCCGGGCGAGCGCGCGCGGTCGCTCGCCGCGCTGACGCTCGTGGGCCGTGACGGACGGGCGCTCGTCACCGAGCTCGTCGCGCGCTCCGGCCACGACGCCGAGGCGTGGCTGGCGCGGCTGCTCGACGCGCTCCTGCCGCCGCTCGTGCGCTTCCTCGTCCGCCACGGCGTGGCGTTCTGCCCGCACGGCGAGAACACCGTCGTCGTCTTCGACCAGCGCGACGTGCCGGTGCGCGTCGCGGTGAAGGACCTCGCCGAGGACGTGAACCTCGTGCCCGAGCATCGCCCGGAGCACGACGACCTGCCGGCGGCCGCCGCCGCGGTGCTCCTGCGATGGCCGGTGAGCGAGCTGCGCCACAGCCTGCTGTCGGCGCTCGTGGCGGGCCACTTCCGGAGCTTCGCGCCGCTCGTCGCCGATCACCTCGGGGTGTCCGAGCGGGCCTTCTGGGCGCTCGTCGCGGGCACGCTGCAGCGGTGCCGGGACGAGGGGGGCGACGAGCTCGCCGCCCGCTTCGACGAGCTGGCGCTCTTCGCGCCGCGC
>JALRCL010001063.1 GCA_023268575.1 Patulibacter sp. | reverse complement strand
GAGCAGCGCGCCGCGGGCCTGCGCCGGCTCGGCCCGGCGACCGCCACGCGCTGACCGCCGCGTCGCCGCCCGATGACCCACGAGCTCCCGACGACGCCCGGCGCCTCCGCCGCCGCGCTCCCGGCGCCGGCGCGCCGGTCGCTGCAGGTCCTCGCGTGGGCGGGCGGCGTGGCGCTGCTGCTCCTGTCGATCGCCGTGGCGATCACGATCGGGCCGGCCGACCTGGCCGTCGGCGACGTCGCGGCGATCGTCGGCGACCACCTCGGCCTGCAGGCGGCGGACGTCACGCGGATCCAGGACGGGATCGTCTGGGAGCTGCGGCTGCCGCGGACGCTGCTGGCCGCGGTCTGCGGGGCGGGCCTGGCGATCTGCGGCGCGATCCTCCAGTCGCTGCTGCGCAACCCGCTGGCGGACCCGTTCGTGCTCGGCATCTCGTCGGGCGCGTCGACCGGCGCGGTGCTCGTCATCGTCCTGGGCATCGGCGGCGGGGCGATCACGCTCTCCACCGGGGCGTTCGCCGGGGCGGTGCTCGCCTTCGGCCTCGTGCTGCTGCTCGCCTCCGGCGCGGGCGGGACGGGCGACCGGATCGTCCTCGCGGGCGTCGCCGGGACCCAGCTGTTCTCCGCGCTCACGTCGTTCGTCGTCACCTCGTCGGCCGACGCCGAGCAGACCCGCGGGGTCCTCTTCTGGCTGCTCGGATCGCTCACGGGGGCCGAGTGGCACGACGTCCTCGTCTGCGCGGCGGTGACGGCGATCGGGATCCTCGCCTGCCTGCTGTGCGCGCCGGCGCTCGACGCGTTCGCCTTCGGCCACGACGCGGCGGCGAGCCTCGGCGTCCCGGTCGGCGCCGTGCGCCTCCTCCTGCTGCTCGTCACCGCGCTGGTCACCGCGACGCTCGTCGCGAGCGCGGGCGCGATCGGCTTCGTCGGGCTCGTCCTCCCCCACGCCGCGCGGCTGCTCGTCGGTCCCGGACACCGGCTGCTGCTGCCCACGACGGCGCTCGTTGGCGCGATCTTCCTCGTCTGGGTCGACACGCTCGCGCGGACGGTGCTCGACCCGCAGGAGCTGCCGGTCGGCGTCGTCACCGCGCTCGTCGGCGTCCCGGCCTTCGCCCTGCTCCTGCGGCGGCGGGGGGCGGTCCGGTGAGCGCCGAGCGCGGCGCGCCGCTGGCCGTGCGCGACGTCCGCTGGTCGGCGGGCGGCCGGCTCATCCTCGACGGGGTGACGCTCGACGTCGCGCCCGGCGGGACGCTCGGGCTGCTCGGCCCGAACGGATCGGGCAAGTCGTCGCTCCTGCGCCTGCTCGCCGGCGTCCGGCGCGCGGCCGGCGGCGCGATCCTCCTCGACGGCGACGACCTCGCCGGCCTGCCCCGGCGGCGCGTCGCCCAGCGCCTGGCGCTCGTCGAGCAGCACGCGGAGACCGAGCTGGACCTCACCGTGCTCGAGGTCGTGCGCCTCGGGCGGATCCCGCACCGCCGTCCCTGGTCGGGCGTGAGCGCCGAGGACGACCAGGCCGTCGGCGACGCGATCGCGCGGACCGGGCTGCAGGAGCGCCTGGACCAGCGCTGGTCGACGCTCTCCGGAGGCGAGCGCCAGCGCGTGCAGATCGCCCGGGCGCTCGCGCAGGAGCCGCGCGAGCTGCTGCTCGACGAGCCGACGAACCACCTCGACGTGCATCACCAGCTCGACCTGCTGACGCTCGTGGCGGAACTGCCGCTCACGAGCGTCGTGGCGCTGCACGACCTGAACCTCGCGGCGATGTTCTGCGACCGCCTCGTCGTGCTCGACGCGGGACGCGTCGTCGCCGCCGGCACGCCCGCCGCGGTGCTCACGCCCGAGCTCATCGCCGACGTCTACCGCGTCCATGCGGTGGTCGGGGACGACGGCCCCGACGGCCGGCCGTCGATCCGCTTCCTGCCCGGCCGCAGCGTTCCGTCCGCCGGGGCGCGCCCCGCGCCCTCCGGCGCCGCGCCGCCAGCCATCACCACCCCCGAGAGGACCGCAGACCCGTGATCCGCACCGCCCGCCCACTCGCCCTCGCCGCCCTGGCGCTCGCCGCGCTCGCGCTGCCCGCCTGCGGCGACGACGACCCCGCGCCCGCCGCCTCGACCCGCGCGACGGCGACCACCGCGTCCGCGGGTGGTCGCGTCGACCTCGACAACTGCGGCGTCGCGCTGCGGCGCACGTCCGCGCCCGAGCGCGCCGTGGCGATCAGCCAGCCGGCGATCGAGCTGCTGCTGACCCTCGGCCTCGCCGACCGGATGGTCGGCGCCGCCGGGTGGAACGACCCGGTCGTCCCGGCGCTCCGGGCCGCCAACGCGAAGGTGCCGCAGCTCGGCAAGGAGTTCCCGTCGCTCGAGCGGACGCTGAAGACCGAGCCGGACTTCGTGTACACGACCTTCGCGTGGGGCTTCTCGGACGAGGGCACCGCGCCGCGCGAGCGGTTCGCGAAGCTCGGCGTCGACACCTACCTGTCGCGGAGCGAGTGCAGCGGCCAGGACGCGCGGCAGACGTCGCGGCTGCGGTTCGAGGACGTGTTCCGCGAGGTCCGCGAGATCGCCTCGATCTTCGGCGTCGAGCCGCGCGGGGAGCAGGTCGTCGCCGACCTGCAGCGCCGGCTGGCCAGCGCCACCGGCGGCCTCGACGCGCGCGGCGTCGACGTCGCCTGGTGGTACGCGGCGACGAAGGCGCCCTACATCGCCGGCTGCTGCGGCGCCCCGGGCATGATCACCGAGCGCGTCGGCGCGACGAACGCCTTCGCGAGCCAGAAGCAGCTCTGGCCCGAGATCTCGTGGGAGGCGATCCTCGACCGCGACCCCGACGTGCTCGTGCTCGCCGACCTCACCCGCGGCGGCGACGGCGACAGCGCGAAGGCGAAGCTCGAGTTCCTGCGCAGCAACCCCGTGGCCAAGCGGCTGACCGCCGTGCGCGAGAACCGCTTCATCGTCATGACGGGCTCGGACATGGACCCCTCGCTGCGCAACGTCGGGGCCGTCGAGAAGCTCGCCGCCGGGATCCGGAAGCTCGGGCTGGCGAAGGGATGACGATCCTCGAGCGCTGGGACGACCAGCAGGCGGCCTACATCGCCCAGCGCGAGCAGCGCTTCGACGTCATCGTCGAGCTCCTGCGACGGGTGACCGGTCCGGCGCCGCGCGTGCTGGACCTCGCGTGCGGCCCGGGGTCGCTCAGCGCCCGGATCCTCGACGCGCTGCCCGACGCGCGCGTCGTCGGCGTCGACCTCGACCCCGCGCTGCTGCGGATCGCGCAGCGCGAGCTGGCGTCCCACGACGAGCGGCTCGCGCTCGTCGACGCCGACCTCACCGGCGACGCCTGGCCGGACGCCGTCCGCCGAGCCGCCGCCGGGTCGCCGGCCGACGCGGGCGACGGCGGCGCGGCACCGTTCGACGCCGCGGTGTCGACGACGGCGCTGCACTGGCTGCTGCCGCACCAGCTCGTGCGCGTCTACGGCCACGTCGTCGACCTGCTGGCCCCGGGCGGGATCCTCGCCAACGGCGACCACTTCCGGTTCGACGCCGACGAGCACCCGACGCTCGCCCGCGTGGCGGCCGAGCACGACCGAGCGACCCAGGAGGCGGCGTTCGCCGCCGGCGCGCCGACCTGGGACGCATGGTGGAGCGCGGTCCGCGACGAGCCCGGCGGCGCGGCGCTCATCGCGGAGCGCGACCGCCGCTTCGCCGGCCGCGACGCGACGCCCCCGACGACGATCGGCTTCCACGTGGCGGCCCTGCGTCAGGCCGGCTTCGT
>JALRCL010000095.1 GCA_023268575.1 Patulibacter sp. | reverse complement strand
CAGATCCCGACCCGGTCGCCGGCCGCGATCCCTCGCCGCAGGAGGCCGGTCGCGAGGCGGTCGACGCGCGCCTCCAGCTCGGCGTACGTCCAGCGCACGTCCTGGTGGCGGACGACGAGCGCCTCGCGGTCGGGGTGCTCGGCGGCGATCCGGCGCAGGCACGCGCCGATCGTCTCGCCGAGCAGCGGCGTGGTCGACGGGCCGTTGGCGTACGAGGCGCGGACGGGCATGGCCCACGCTAGCTCGAACGGGGCCGTGCGCGAAACGGTCCCTTCGGACCGGATGGCGTCCCTCAGACGAGATCGCGCTCGCGCGCCAACGCGACGGCCTCCAGCCGCGAGGTCGCGTCGAGCTTCGCGAGGATCGAGCGGACGTGCCCCTTCACGGTGGGCTCCGCCACGACGAGCTCTCGCGCGATCGCCTTGTTCGAGCGGCCGCGGGCCAGCAGCTGCAGCACCTCGCGCTCGCGGGGCGTCAGCGCCGCGTCCGGCACGGGACGCGGCGGATCGACGGCGCGGGCCAGGCCGACCGCCGTCATCTGCACGACGTGGAGCAGCTCGCTGAGCGCGCGATCCCCCGGCGTCCCCGGCCGTCGCGTCGAGACGTAGAGCAGCCCCGCCGGCGGCGCCGCCCGGTCACGCAGATCGGGCACCGCGGCGACGGTGACCCCGCGCAGCGCCTCGCGCCGCATGATCGGCACGTAGTCCGGCGTGATCGTGGGGTCGGCGAGGTAGTCCTCGCTCGCGCGGGGCCGGAGGTCCCGCATGACCTGGCCCCCGACGCCGCGACCGACGCGGATCCGGACGCCCGCCCAGTCGGGATCCGAGAGGCCGTTGCGCAGGTCGATCGGGTACGCGCCGCCGGGGTCGCGCACCGCGAGGAACGCCGAGTCCGCGTCGCACGCCTCGCGTGCCACGTCGACCGCGCACCGGAGCACGTCCCGCCGGTCGCGAGCCAGCCCGATCGACGAGAGGTCGGCGAGGGCGCCGGGCGTGACCGTGGTCGTGGCCATCGTCGGTCGACGGTAGCCGCCCGCTGCGACGACGCGCAAGCGCGACCCCCGGTCCCGGCCGCGGCGACGACGGCCGGGCCGCTCCGCCCAGGCCGGCCTCAAGGGTCCCCGCCCGCGGCCGATCACCGCGACGATGGACCGTGGACTCTCGATCGCGGCGGCCGGCATGGTCGCCGAGCAGGCGCGCCAGGACCAGCTCTCCGGGGACCTCGCCAACGCGGCGACCCCGGGCTACAAGCGCGACCGCACGACGCAGACGAGCTTCGGCGAGGTGCTGCTGAGCAACACCCGCGACGGCCGCGCGATCGGCACCGTCGGCTTCGGGCCGTACGCCGACGCGACGACCACCGACCTGCGCCCGCAGGCGTCGCGCACGACCGACGAGCCGCTCGACTTCGCGATCCAGGGCGAGGGCTTCTTCCAGGTCCGCACCCCGGACGGCGTGCGCTACACGCGCAACGGCCAGTTCACGACCTCGGCCGCGGGCCTGCTCGTGGACCGGGCCGGTAACGCGGTCCTCGGCGCGGGCGGCGGCACGATCCGCGTCGGGGCCGACGGGCGCGTGGCGCCCGGGGCGGTCGCCGTGGTCGACCTGCGCGACGCGCGCAAGGTCGGCGAGGGCTTCTTCACCGGGACGCCGGGCGGCGCGGCGGCGGGCACGGTCCGCTCCGGCGAGCTCGAGGGCTCGGGCGTGGACCCGACGCGCGCGATGGTCGAGATGATCGCGTCGTTGCGGTCGTTCGAGGCCGGGCAGCGGTCGATCACGACGATCGACGGCACCCTCGGGCGGGCGGCCAGCCAGGTCGCCAACCCGACCGGCAACGCGTAGCGCGAGGCCTCGGCCGAACGTCCGGACGCGGCTCAAGTCCCCCTGGACGACGCCGACTACCGGGCCATGCTGCAAGGCCTCTACGCCGCCGCCGCGGGCATGTCCGCCCAGCAGTCGCGGATGGACGCCGTGTCGAACGACGTCGCGAACGTCAACACGACCGGTTACAAGTCGCAGCGCCTCGCCTTCCGCGACCTCCTCTACGTCCGCCAGGGCGTCGAGGGGGTGCAGGTCGGCTCCGGCGCGGCGACCGAGACGCTCGGGCGCAGCCGCGCCCAGGGCGCGCTCACGCAGACCGGCCGATCGCTCGACGTCGCGCTCGCGGGCCAGGGCATGCTCGAGGTCCGCCGCCCGGACGGCACGACGGCGCTGACCCGCGCCGGCGACCTGCAGGTCGACGCCCGCGGCCGCCTGACGACGGTCGACGGGTCGTTCGTGCAGGGCGTGCGCCCGCTCCCGGCCGGGACCTCGGCCGACAGCCTCTCGATCGCCGCC
>JALRCL010001027.1 GCA_023268575.1 Patulibacter sp. | reverse complement strand
TCGTCGACGGGCTGCCCGAAGGGCGAGAGGAGCCCGCTGCCGATGAACGCCAGTCGGTATTCGGTGTCCTCGACCGTGGCGGACTGGAGGATGCCGCCGGCGCCGCCGAGGGTGCCGAACAGTCCGCCGTCGCCGCCCAGTCCCCCGGCGTACCCGGCACCGAAGTGCAGGCCGAGGCCCTTGCCCTGGCCGCGGAGCGCCATCCATCCGCCCCCGTCGAGGGGGCCGTCGCCCTCGTCGAACTCGGTGTACCCGCCGCCGAGCGCGCGGGGGCCGGTGAAGCCCGTGAGGTCGTCTCCCTCGTACCAGGACTCCGGCACCGCGCGGATGCGGCACGTCGTCGGCGGCTTGATGACCTGGGTGGCGGTGAACGCGCCGTTCTCGACCTCGGCCGTCCCGTAGCTGAGCGCCTGGCTGTCGACCGTCCCGTGGTAGGTCACGGTGCAGATGATCCGGACGCGGTCGCCGTCGTCGGCGCCGGGCGCGACGCCCGTCACGGTGATCAGGTCCTCCGGCGTGGGCGCTCCGCCCCAGTAGCCGTAGAGCGACTGCGACGAGAAGACCGCGTCGTTGGCGGGGGAGGTGACGCGCGTCTGGGTGACCTCGGCGGAGGCGGCGGCGGGCAGCGCGAGCAGCGCGACGGCTGCGGCGGCCGGGACCACGAATCGTGGCCGTGAGGGGCGGGGGTGCATGGGGTCCTTCCAGGGGGCACGGCGTGGGTCCGACCGGGGCCGGACGCCCGCGGCGGAACGGTCGCGAGCGGCGCGAGTGTACGCCCGCCCACCCCGCCCGTCGCGGGGGTTTTCCCTCGATCTTCGAAACGCGTCGGGCGTCGGGGCAGGAGGGGGTGTCGGCGTCGGCGGGAGGTCTCGGCGCTCGGCCCGCCCATCCCCGACATCGCGGGCGACCGCCACCGCCTCGAGCGCCGGCCCGGAAGGGGGAGCGCCGGATCAGTCGGCTGCGGCGGCCTGCGACGTGCCTGGCGACGGCGAGCTCGTCAGCGGCGCCGCGATCTCCTCGAGGCTGCGCCGCTCGGCCTGCACCGCCGTGAGGATCGCGATGATGCCGGCGACGGTCATGAGGGCCGCGCCGATGGCGAACGCGAGCGCGACCTGGGAGACGTCGCCGCTCTCCACGAGCCGCGAGAACACCTGCGGTCCGGTGATGCCGCCGACGGCGGTGCCGATCGCGTAGAAGAACGCGATCGCCATCGCCCGAGTCTCCATCGGGAAGACCTCCGAGACGGTGAGGTACGCCGAGCTGGCGCCGGTCGAGGCGAAGAACAGCACGACGACCCAGCAGAGCGTCATCGTCGTCGCGTTCAGCACCTCGGCCTGGAAGAGCGCCGCGGTGCCGAAGAGCAGGAGGCCGGACAGGATGTACGTGCCGGAGATCATCACCCGCCGGCCGACCGAGTCGAAGAGCCCGCCGAGCAGGAGCGGGCCGAGGAAGTTGCCCAGGGCGATCGCGGCGTAGTAGTAGCCGGTGTGGCCGCTCTGGACGTCGAAGTACTCGATGAGGATCGTCGCGTAGCCGAACGTGATCGCGTTGTAGAGGAACGCTTGGCCGACGAAGAGCGAGAACCCGAGGATCGCCCGTCGCGGGTAGCGCCGCCACAGCGTGCGGGCGATCTCGCGGAAGGGGATGTCGCGGCGCTGGTGGATCGTGATCGTGCCGTGGGGCTCGGGCAGCTCCCCGCCGGTCTCCTCGCGGACCCGGCGCTCGACGCCGGCGACGATCGCCTCCGCCTCGTCCTCGCGACCGTGGATGACGAGCCACCGCGGGCTCTCCGGCACGTGGCGCCGGACGAGCAGGACGACGAGCCCGAGGACGACGCCGAGCGCGAACGACAGCCGCCAGCCGACGTCGGCGGCGAACAGCGACTCGTTGAGCATCACGATCGACAGCAGCGATCCGCCCACGGCACCGAGCCAGTAGCTGCCGTTGATGATCAGGTCGACGCGGCCGCGGACGCGGGAGGGGATGAGCTCGTCGATCGCGGAGTTGATCGCCGCGTACTCGCCGCCGATGCCGAACCCGGTGAGGAACCGGCACGCGAAGAACCACGCGGGGCTCATCGAGACCGCCGTCAGCGCGGTCGCCGAGAGGTACACGAGCAGCGTGACGATGAACAGCCGCTTGCGCCCGAAGCGGTCCGTCAGTCGGCCGAAGAACAGGGCGCCGAGGCAGGCCCCGGCGACGTAGAGCGACGCGGCCAGGCCGGTGATGTCGGACGGCGAGAGGTCCAGCCCCGAGCCGTCCTCGGCGATCCGCCCGCCGACGTTGCCCACGAGCGTCACCTCGAGGCCGTCGAGGATCCAGACCGTCCCCAGACCGATGACGACCATCCAGTGCCAGCGCGACCACGGCAGGCGGTCGAGCCGCCCCGGGATGTCGGTCTCCACGGTCCCTGTCGTCGTGCTCGCCATCGCTCTCGCTCCCTGCTTCCCGGCGGCGCCACCCGGCGCCTGCGCCCTGGCTACCCGGCTCCGGGCCGCGCTATCCGGCCCCGGCACGAGGACGCCGTACGCCCACCGGAGCGGTCGCTTCCCGGCGTCCCGACGCTCGCGTGCGCGGGTGCGACGCGGCCGCTGCGCGCGCGTCGGTTCGGCTCCGGCGGGGCTCCCGGGAGCGGCGCGGCGAGCCCCGGAGCGTGCGATAGGTTCGATGCGTGGCCGTCCCCCCGCTGGCCTCCTCGTTGTCCACCTACGTGGGCGACAACGCCGACTCGATCGCCCAGCTGGCGGTCGGGCACGTCTGGGTGGTCGCGCTCTCGATGGCGATCGCGACGGTCGCCGGCGTCCTGCTCGGCCTCGCCGCCTATCGCTCGTCGGCCGCGGCGTCGGTCGTCATCACCGTGGCGAGCGTCATCCTGACGCTCCCGTCGTTCGCGCTGCTCGGCGTCCTGCTGGCGCTCCT
>JALRCL010001001.1 GCA_023268575.1 Patulibacter sp. | reverse complement strand
TGCGGGCGGGCGACCCGGTCGCGCCCCGACGGCGCGACCGGGAGCCGCTGCGGCTCAGCGCTTGGAGAGCGCGTCGAGCTCGGTGAGGACGGGGTCGTTCGTCATCGTCGGGTCGACCTGCGTCTCGGGTGCCTGCTGGCGCAGCAGGTCGCGCAGGCCGGTCGTCCTCGGCGTCGGCGGGTCCGCGGGCAGCCGGGTGTGGTGCTCGGGATGGTGGGCCTGGTAGTCGATCATCGCCTGCACCAGCCGCGGCTCGCTGAAGCGCGGTCCCCAGAACTGGGCGCTGATCGGCAGGCCGACGTTCGACGTCTGCCCGATCGGGAACGACACCATCGGCCACGACAGGTCGTTCGCGATCTGGTTGTAGCGCCGCAGCGGCAGGCCGCCGCTGGCGTTGCTCGGCGAGCGCTTGCCGACCTCCTGGCCGATCGACAGGACGACGAGGAAGTCGACGCCCTCGTCGTCCAGCGCCTTCTGGTACCCGTCGACGAGGGCGTGGCGCCGGCGCTCGCCCTCGTAGCGGGCCTTCGCCGTCACGCCCGCGTTCAACGCGATCGAGGCGTCGAGGGTCCGCGTGCCGGTCGTGGCGCCGCCGGGCACCCGGCCGTACTGCGTGGTGAGCGTCGCCTGGACGTCCGCCGGCTGGGTGGCGGCGAACTCCTTCACCGCCTCGACGTAGCGGATCTCCGTCCGGTTGGACAGGACGACCGCGTTGCGCGGGGTCACCGGGGTGCCGTCGATGGTCTCGAGCACCGCGGGGTTGTTGTAGTACGGGTTCTCGCCGTCGAGGTAGTCCGGCGCGGTCCCGTAGTTCGTGATGTCGAGGCCGCGGATCTCCTTCACCGTCGCGCCGAGCGCCTGCAGCTCGCCGCGCAGCCGGTCGAACGCCGCCTTGTGGTCGGGGTCGTAGAGCGACTGCGGCGACTCCTTCACGACGCCGGAGGCCTGCTGGTCCGTGGAGCCGTCCTGCTTGTAGACCGTCCGGGTCAGCCAGTCGGTCTGCGGGATGCCGATCGTCAGGCCGGTCAGCGGCTTGGATCCCTCGCGCGGGGTCATCGGCAGCTGCGGGAACGGGATCGGCGCGGCCGTCGTCTGCGGATCGTTCAGCGGGTCGGGACCGACGAGCGCGTTCATGATGAGCGCGGCGTCGCGCCCCGAGCGGCAGAGCGGCCCGAGCACGTCGTAGGTCGCCGACAGCGGCATGACGCCGGCGACCGAGCCGAGGCCGAGCGACGGCTTGATCGCCGAGGCGCCGTTGATCGCCGCCGGCCAGATGATCGAGCCGCCGGTCTCCTCGCCGATCGCGGCCGCCGCGAGGCGGTTGATCGGCGCGGCGCCGGAGCCCTGGCTCGAGCCGCCCGGGATGTAGTCCTTGTTCCATCCGTTGCCGGCGAAGTTCCCGGCGATCACGCCCGAGAACGCCGAGCAGATCGTGTGGCCGAGGATCACGACGCCCTGATCGCGCAGGCGCTGCACCGCCGTCGCGTTCTCGACGGCGATGTTGTTGGCGAACGCGGCGCTGCCGTTCTTCGCCGGGTGGCCGGCGACGCCGACCGAGTCCTTCACGCCGATCGGGATCCCGCAGAGGTACGGTGCGGGCGTCCCGCCGTCCCGCGCGGCGGCGAGCCAGCGGTCGGCCTCGGCCGCCTGCGCGAGCGCGTCGTCGCGGTGGACGCGCACGAACGTGTTCGTGCCGCCGTTGTCGCCGTAGACTTCGAACGGCCCGTTGAAGCGGTCGATCCGGTCGAGGTACGCGTTCGTCAGCGCGACGGAGGTGATCTCGCCCTCCTGCAGCAGGGCGGCGAGCTCGACGACGTCGTGGTCGACGAGCGGCTTGTTCAGCGCCTTGACCGACGCGGCGCTCG
>JALRCL010000970.1 GCA_023268575.1 Patulibacter sp. | reverse complement strand
CGCGGCGCGATCGTCGTGGGGAAGGCGAACGTCACCGAGCTCGGCGGCATGGTCGACCCGGGCATGCCCCAGGGCTACTCGTCGCTCGGCGGCCAGGTGCTGCTGGCCTCCGACACCGACAAGACCCCCGCGGGCTCGTCGGCCGGGTCGGCCGCGGCGACCGCGACCGGCCTCGCGCCGCTGGCGATCGGCCTGGAGACGTCGACCGACTCCGCGCAGCTCATCGCGCCGGCCGGGGTGGCGGGCGTCGTCGGGCTGAAGCCGACCGTCGGGCGGATCTCCCGCACCGGCGTGCTCGGCGTGGCGAAGTCGCAGGATGCCCCCGGCCCGATCGCACAGACGGTGAAGGACGCCGCGCTGGGCCTGCAGGTGCTGGCGGCACGCGACGCCGACGACGACGCGACGAGCGGCGCCCCGACGGCGCCGGACTACCTGGCGGCGCTGCGCACCGGCGCCCTGCGCGGCAAGCGCGTCGCGGTGATCTCCAGCTCGTCGGCGACCTACCCCGAGGCGGTCCAGACGCTCACCGACCTCGGCGCCACAGCCGTGGTGAAGACGATCGGCACCCCGAGCCCGAACCCGCCGAGCATCGTCGGGCGCGAGTTCGAGCGCGACCTCGACGCGTACCTGGCGGAGATCCCGGGAGCGGGCGCCAAGTCGCTGAGCGAGATCGTCGCCTACAACGCGGCCAACCCGGAGGAGGGCCTGAAGTACCAGCAGCAGACGCTGCAGGCGTCGGTGAGCCCCGACACGAGCGCCTACGAGAGCGACCGCGACAGCGGCAAGGCGTCCAACCGGGCCCTGATCGACGGGATCCTCGACAACGGGACGCCGGGTGACGCCAGCGACGACTTCGACGTCGTGATGGTCCCCAGCGGCAACGGCCTCGTCGGCATCGCCGACCGTGCCGGCTACCCGCTGCTGACGGTCCCGTCGGGCTTCGGCACCGGGTCGGCCGGCCGCAACCCGATCGGCGTGACGTTCGTCGGCACCGCCTGGAGCGAGGAGCGGCTGCTCGCCGCAGGCTACGCCTTCGAGCAGGCCACGAAGGTGCGCCAGGCACCGAGCTGGACGAACCCGAGCATGTGGCGGTGCGTCCCCGGGAGCACGTTCTCCTCGCCGCACCACTGCCATCCGGGCGACCGCGCGTCGCGGTTCGCCTTCACGCCCGTGCCGGCGGTGGAGGAGCCCCCGACGGTGACCGACCCGACGACGCCGACGGCCCCCGCGACGCCAACGACGCCAACGACCCCGAACGCACCGCGACCCAGCGCACCGCGACCGAGCGTCCCGGCGCTGAGCGTCGTCAAGCGCGTGACCGTGCGCTGGACGGCGCTGCGCCGCTCCGGCGTGCTGCTGCGGGTCTCCGTCCCCAACCGCGGGGCGGTGCGGGTGCGGCTGATCCGCGGACGCGTGACCTGGGGCAGCGTCGTGCGGACGGTGCGCAAGGGCGGCGGCTACCGCATCCGGGTCCGGTTGAACGCGCGCGGCCGCCGGGAGCTCGCGGCGCTCCGCCGCGGCTCGTCGCGGACCCTGACGATCGAGGTGCGCAAGCGCCTGGACGGCAAGGTCCGCAAGACGACCGGGCGGCTGGTCGTCCGCCGGTGAGGACGGGCTGGCTCGCCACG
>JALRCL010000959.1 GCA_023268575.1 Patulibacter sp. | reverse complement strand
TGGCGGGGTCGACGGCCTCCGGGCCGGGGGCGACGCCCGTGACGACGTCGGCCGTGGCCTGTCCGGCGTCGGCGCTCGCCGCCGCGGCCTTCTCGCGCCGGTGCTTGCCGTGGAAGCCCTCGAAGACCACCGAGGCGACCGTCACGAGCACGACGCCGATGATGAGGAGGTCGATGTGCCCCTCGATCCACTCCGCGGTGCTGCGGGGGAGCAGGGACGCGGCGCCGTAGCCGACGAGGATGAGGCCGGTGCACCAGGCGACGGCGCCGAGGACCGACCAGAGGACGAACTTCCGGTACTCCATCTGCACCGCGCCGGCGACGACCGCCGCGAACGTCCGGACGATCGGCACGAAGCGCGCGAGGAAGATCGTCAGCGGGCCGTAGCGCTCGAAGAACGCGTGCGAGCGCACGAGGTGCTCCTTGCGGAAGAACTTCGAGTCGTCGCGGGTGAAGATCGCGGGGCCGGCGCGGCGGCCGATCTCGTAGCCGACGAGGTTGCCGGCGATCGCCGCGATCGGGACCGCGGTGAGCATGAGCCACAGCGGATCGCCGTTCGGGTTGAGCTTCGCGAGGATCCCGGCACTGAAGAGCAGCGTGTCGCCGGGGAGGAAGAACCCGATCAGCAGGCCGGTCTCCGCGAAGATGATCGCGACGATCGCGATCAGGCCGTACTCCTCGAAGATGTGCCGCGGGCTGAGCCACTCGGGCATCAGGGCCAGCGGCATGGCGAGGTCGGCGAGCAGCGCGTGCACCCGCGAGAGGGTAGCGGCCGGTGCGCGGCGTCGGACCGGTGCCCGCCGCGCGTCGCGGCAGGCGCACGGGCCGGCGGGGCCGTGCGGATGGGCGAGCGTCGCCGCAGGGGTGGGCGCCGGACGCCCGCGGATGCACCCCGCGGGCCATAGGCTGCGGGGGACGGTCGACCGATGGCGAGGGAGGACTCCACGTGACCGAGGACGCAACCCGCGGCGCGCTGGTGCGCGGCGTGGCCGACGATGCGGGGCACCGCACCCGACTGGGCCGCTTCGCGGCCTCCGCGAGCGCCGCTGCGGACCGCCCGATCACCGGCCACCACGACCTCGTCGCCTGGTCGGTCGAGGACCCCGACGCCTTCTGGCGGCACGTCTCCGACGAGCTCGGCGTGCCCTGGCACGCGCGGCCCGACGCCTTCCTCGCGGACGCTGCGATGCCGGGCGCCCGCTGGTGCCCCGGCGGCACGCTGAACTACGCCGAGGCCGCCCTGGCCCATCGGGGCGAGGCCCCGGCGATCATCGCCCGGTCGCAGACCCGCGACCGGATCGCGCTCTCCCGCGACGAGCTGCGCGACGCCGTCGCGCGGTGCGCGGCGGGGCTGCGCCGGCTCGGCGTCGGCCGCGGCAGCCGGGTCGCGGCCTACCTCCCGAACGTCCCGGAGGCCGTGATCGGGCTCCTGGCCAGCGCCGCGCTCGGCGCGACGTGGGCGTCCTGCCCGCCGGAGTTCGGCGTCCGCTCCGTCGTCGATCGACTCGGGCAGCTCGAGCCGGACGTCCTGCTCTGCGGCGACGGCTACCGCTACGGCGCGAAGGCGATCGACCGGCGCGCGCAGGCCGCCGAGATCGTCGGATCGCTGCCGTCGCTGCGCCACGTCGTCGCCGTCCCGTACCTGCACGACGACGGCGAGGACCGGCTGGCCGGCGCGGGCCCGGCGCGCCTGACCTGGGAGGCGCTGCTCGCCGAGCCCGCCGCGCCGCGGTTCGAGCCGGTGCCGTTCGACCACCCGCTGTACGTCCTCTTCTCGTCCGGGACGACCGGGCTGCCGAAGCCGATCGTCCACGGCCACGGCGGCATGACCCTCGAGCACCTCAAGGCGCTGGCGCTCATGCAGGACCTGCGCTCCGGCGACGACGATCCGGACGGGCGGCCGCAGGACCGGTTCTTCTGGTTCTCCACGACCGGCTGGATGATGTGGAACTACCTCGTCTCGGGGCTGCTCGTCGGTGCTGCGATCGTGCTCTTCGACGGCGATCCGGGCGCGCCGGACCTCGGTGAGACCTGGCGGATGGCGGGGGAGGAGGGCGTGACGCAGCTCGGGACGAGCGCCCCGTTCCTCATGGCGTGTCGCAAGGCCGGGCTCGTGCCGCGCGAGATCGCCGACCTCGCCGCCCTGCGGCTCGTCGGGTCGACCGGGGCGCCGCTGCCGGCCGAGGGCTGGAGCTGGGTCTACGAGGCGGTCGCGCCGCGGCCGGTCGACCCGGCGGCGCCGGAGGTCGACGACCTGCTGCTGAGCTCGATCTCCGGCGGCACCGACGTCTGCACGGCGTTCGTCGGCGGCTCGCCGCTGCTCCCGGTCCGTGCCGGCGAGATCTCCGGTGCCTGGCCCGGCTGCGACGTCCAGGCCCTCGGCGAGGACGGCACGGTCCTCCACGGGGAGACCGGCGAGCTCGTCATCGGCTCGCCGATGCCGTCGATGCCGATCGGGCTCCTCGGCGACGAGGACGGGTCGCGCTACCGCGCCTCGTACTTCGAGCGCTTCCCCGGCCGCTGGTGCCACGGCGACTGGGTGACCGTGCGCGACGACGGATCGCTCGTGATCGGGGGGCGCTCGGACGCGACGCTCAACCGCGGCGGCGTGCGCCTGGGCACCGCCGAGATCTACCGCGTGGTCGAGGAGCAGGAGGGCGTCGCCGACAGCCTCGTCGTCCACCTCGAGGACGAGCAGGACCCCGGCGGCGCCGGTCGCCTGCTGCTGTTCGTCGCCCCGGCGGGCGGCGTGCCCGAGGACGAGGACCGCCGCGACGCGCTGCGCGACGAGCTCGCCGCCACCTGCGCGCGGGCCCTGCGGGGATCGCTCTCCCCGCGTCACGTGCCGGACGAGCTGCGGCTCGTGGCCGCGATCCCGACGACGCTCTCGGGCAAGAAGCTCGAGGTGCCGGTGAAGCGGATCCTCACGGGGACCCCGCCGGACCAGGCGGCGTCGCGCGAGTCGCTGCGGGATCCGGCGGCGCTGGAGCCGTTCGTCGCGCTCGCCGCCGCGCGGGCGTGACGCCGGCCGGCGCGGCGGTCAGGCCGCGTCGGTGGCGGCCGGGCCGGGAGCCGCGGTGCCGTCGCGCCCGTACCGGGACCAGATGTCGTTGCACGCCTCGCAGGTGTCCTCGGGGATCACCCCGACGCGCATGAGGCCGGCGAACGCGAGGCAGCCCACGCAGAAGGCGAAGACCGACTCGAGCGTCGCGAAGACGACCATCATCGCGAGCATCACGACCGCGACGGGCTCGACGCCGAGCAGCACGCCGACGACCGCGCCGATCGTCGTGGCGACCGCGCCGATCGCCTGGGCGAACCGCTTCGGCGGCCCCGGGACGCGCTTGGGCTCGCCGAGGCGCGGGGCGATGACGTCCATCGCGAGGCGACCGAGCGGGCTGAGGGTCGGGCCGGTGATCGCCCGGGCGATGAAGCCGTAGGCGAGGGGCAGCAGGAGCCAGTGCCAGCCCGTGACGAGCGCCACGAGCGAGGTGAGGGCCACGACGCCGGCGACGACCCGCGCGGCCTTCTCGTTGACCGGGTTCGGGAAGCCGACGACCGACGCCATGGA
>JALRCL010000885.1 GCA_023268575.1 Patulibacter sp. | reverse complement strand
TAGTCGAGGTTCGCGTACCGGACGCAGCGCCCGCCGAGGAGCGGGACCTCGACCTCGGCGCCGACGACCGGCGCGAGCGGGCCGTCGGCGAGCGTCGGTGCGCCGCCGTCCGAGACGGTGATCGTCGGCCGCGACGGGGTCGCGTGGCGCGCGGGCGGCGTCGCGGGCGTGGTGGCCGGACGGTCGAGGGTGCTGGTGGTGCTCACGATGTGGGTCCTTGTCGTGCTTCGGGACCCACCCCGCCGAGGAGGCGGGTCCGCGCTTGCTGCGCGGGATCGCCCGCGCGCCTGGTCACCGGCCCGAAGGACCGTTCACCCGGGGCACCCCACCGCGGTCGGAGGGTTGCCGGCCAGCGAGCCGGGGCTTGACGCTGGCGCTCTTGACCGCGAACGAAAATACACATCTCCGTATCGACTTTGCAAGGAAGTCGGCGGACCGCGGCGCGGACCGCGGCGTTCCGGGCGGCCGCGGGCGGCCCGGCGCTACGCTGGATCGACCGTGTCCGCGCCCGCCTCGACCCGTCCGCCGATCGTCCCCGGCCGCCTCTCGCCGCGCCGCAAGGTGCCGAAGGAGATCGCGCGACCGCCGTACGCGCTGCTCGGCGAGCCGCCCGCGCCGGAGGCGCCCCGCGCCCGCACGCCGCAGGAGCTCGAGGGGATGCGGCGCGCCAGCGACATCGCCAGCGACGCGCTGGCCGCCGTCGCCGCCGCGATCCGCCCGGGCGTCACGACCGACGAGCTCGACGCGATCGCCCACGAGGCGATGATCGAGCGCGGCGCGTACCCCTCGACGCTGAACTACAGCCACTACCCGAAGTCGAGCTGCATCTCGATCAACGAGGTGATCTGCCACGGCATCCCCGCCCTGGACACCGAGCTCTTCGAGGGCGACATCGTCACCGTCGACGTCACCGCGTACATCGACGGGGTCCACGGCGACCTGAACCAGACCTTCGCCGTCGGCGAGATCGACCAGCGCTCGCGCGACCTGATGGAGACGACGCGCCGCGCGCTCGCGGCGGGCATCGCGGCCGTGAAGCCCGGTGGCCAGGTCCGCGACATCGGCCGCGCGATCGAGAAGGTCGTGCGCAACCGCTACGGGATCGTCACGCAGTTCGGCGGGCACGGGATCGGGACGGCGTTCCACGACGGCCTCCACGTCCCGCACCAGTACGACCGCCGCGCGACCGACCGGTTCTTCCCGGGCATGACGTTCACGATCGAGCCGATGCTGAACCTCGGCTCGCCCGAGGCCCGGATCTGGGAGGAGGACGGCTGGACGGCGGTCACCGTCGACGGCCAGCGCTCCGCCCAGGAGGAGCACACGATCCTCGTCACCGAGACGGGGACCGAGGTCCTCACCCGCCACGTCGACGACTGACCGGCGCGCCGAGGCTCGCCCCCGGAGACCCCCGGCGGGGTCCCGCCGTCGCCCTCCTCGGTGCCGCGCGGCGACGGTCAGGCCGGGGCGCGCTCGACCGACCGGTCCGCCGCGGCGATCCAGCCCGCGCCCGCCAGCGGCACGAGCAGCGCGAGCAGCAGGACGAGCGGGACCGTCCAGCCGCCGGTCGCGTCGTGCACCGCCCCGAGGCCGGTCGGTCCGGTCGCCGCCAGCAGGTACCCGACCGCCTGCGCCATCCCGGACAGCTCGCCGGCGACGTGCGCGGAGCGGGTGCGCAGCGCGAAGAACGTGATCGCGAGGGTCAGCGCCGCGCCCATGCCGGCGCCGAGCAGCAGCACCCACGCGACCGCCCCCGCGCCGGGCGCCACGACGAGCCCAGCGGTTCCGGCGGCCAGCAGGACGACGAGCACCACGACGACCGGGCGCTGGTCGCGGCCGCGCGTGGCCACCAGCGGCACGACCACCGCGGCGACGGTCGCCGCGAGGCTCAGGAGCGAGAGCAGGAGGCCCGACGTCGCCGCGGAGACGCCGTCGTCCTGGAGGATCGTCGGCAGCCAGGCGGCCATCGCGTAGAACGCGAGCGACTGCAGCCCCATGAACGTCGCCACGGCCCAGGCCAGCGGCGAGCGCCAGACGCGGACGCCCAGGACGCCCCCGCCCGCCGGGGGCCGGCCGTGCCCGGCGCGCAGGAGCGGGAGCCACGCCACGGCGGCGGCGACCGCCGGCAGCAGCCAGAGCGCCAGCGCCCCGCGCCACGAGAGGTCGAGCGCGTGCTGGATCGGGACGGTGAGCCCGGCGGCGAGCGCCGCCCCGGCGTTCAGCGCCACGCCGTAGACGGCCATGAGCAGGCCGGTCCGGTCGGCGAAGTCGCGCTTGATGACCGCCGGCAGCAGGACGTTGCCGATCGCGATCCCCGCCCCCGCGATCGCCGAGCCGGCGAAGAGCGCCGCGGTCGAGGGGACGAGGCGCGCGAGGATGCCGAGGACGATCAGCCCGACCGCGAGCTGGAGCGCGGGCTCCAGCCCGACGCGGCGCCCGAGCCGCGGCGCACCGATCGAGAAGAGCCCGAAGCAGACGAGCGGGAGCGTCGTCAGCAGGCCGACGGCCGACGAGCTCAGGCCGGTGTCGCCGCGCAGCTCGTCGGCGAGCGGCCCGACCGCGACGACCGCGGGGCGGAGGTTCAGGGCCACGAGCGCGATCGCGACGACCGCGACGAACGCCGCGACCGTCCTGGCCGGCGACCGGCCGCCTGTGCCCGAGGAGCGCAAGCGGCCACCGTAGCGCCGGCCGCGCCGCGGCCCGCTCCGCCGCGCCGACGCCGCGC
>JALRCL010000826.1 GCA_023268575.1 Patulibacter sp. | reverse complement strand
AGGCGGGTCGCGTCCCGATGTCGCGGGCCGGGGGCGGGCCGCGCGTCCCGACGTCGCGGGCCGGGGGCGGGCCGATCGCGTCCCGACGTCCCGGGCCAGGGCCGGCCTGGTCGCGTCTCGACCTCGGGTGCCAGAGCCCCGCCGGTCGCGTCCCGACGCCGCCTGTCACCCTTGCCCGATGGCCGCCGCTCCCGATCCCGCGCCCGCTGACCCGACGCCCGCGCCGGCCGGCGGGACGACGTCGCCGGCGGACGCCGCGACGCCCGACGCGCCGACCGGGACCGTCGACGCTCCGGGCTCGGTGACCGCCGACGGCCCGGCGACGGCCGACCGCGAGGGACGGCCCCGCACCCCGCGCGCGGCACGCCCGCAGCGCGGCGAGGTCCTCGAGCTCGACGTCGCGTCGCTCGCGCACGGCGGCAACGGCGTCGCCCGGACCGCCGCGGGCTGGGTCGTCTTCGTGCGGGGCGGGATCCCCGGCGACCGGGTCCGCGCGCGCGTGACGAAGCGCAAGCGCGATTACGGCGAGGCGGTCGTCGAGGAGATCGTCACCGCGTCGCCGGAGCGGATCGACCCGGTCGCCGACCACCCCGGCGCCCCGTGGCAGGTCCTGCCGTACGCTCGTCAGCTCGAGATCAAGCAGGAGCAGGTCGAGGACGCGCTGCGGCGCCTCGGCGGGCACGCGGACGCCGAGATCCTGCCGATCGTCCCCGCCGTCGCGGAGTGGCGCTACCGCAACAAGCTCGAGTACTCGTTCGGCGAGGCACCCGACGGTGCGCTGCTGTGCGGCTTCCACGCCCCGGGGTCCTGGCAGCGGATCGAGCACATCGAGGACTGCCTGCTGGCCTCGGAGGCCGGCAACGCGGCGCGGCGCGCGGTTCACGCCTGGTGTGCCGAGCAAGGGCTCTCGGCCTACGACCGCAAGCTCCAGCAGGGCTTCCTGCGCAACCTCGTCGTCCGCGAGGGGGTGCGCACCGGCGAGCTGCAGGTCCGGATCGTCACGAGCGTCGGCGACTTCGACGCGCTCGGCCTCGCCACCCACCTCGTCGAGACGCTGCCCGAGCCGCCCACCGGCGTGCTGTGGACGCAGATGCACGACGTGGGCGAGACGACCTACGGCGGCGACACCGAGATCGTCTCGGGCGAGGCGTACCTCCACGAGGAGCTCTGCGGCCTGCGCCTGCGGATCGGCCCGGAGAGCTTCTTCCAGACGAACACCGAGATGGCCGAGCGCCTCTACGGCATCGCGGCGGAGTACGCCGGCCTGCAGGGCTGGGAGCGGCTCTTCGACCTCTACTGCGGCAGCGGCGCCGTCGGCCTCACCATGGCGCACCGGGCCGGCGAGCTCATCGGCGTGGAGATCGTGGAGCAGGCGATCCAGGACGCGCTGAAGAACGCCGAGTTGAACGACATCCGCAACGCGCGGTTCCTCGCGGCCGATGCGCGCACCGGCCTGCCCGACGCGGTCGAGGCCGCCGGGCGGCCCGACGTCCTGATCGTCGACCCGCCGCGCGCCGGCCTCGGGCCGCGCGTCTGCCGCCGCGTCGCCGAGGCCGCGCCGAAGCGGATCGTCTACGTCTCCTGCAACCCCACGACGCTCGCGCCCGACGCGGCGCGGATCGTCGAGGCCGGCTACGCCCTGCGCCGGGTCCAGCCGGTCGACCTCTTCCCGCAGACGCCGCACGTGGAGTGCGTCGCGGTGCTCGACCGGGTCGGCTGACGCCGTCCGAGCCGCGGGGCCCGAGGCTCGTCCGGCGCCGCCGCGCCGCGCGTCCTCGCGCCCGCGGCCCCGGTCGGCGCGGGGCCGGCACGCGGGTCGCGCGATGATCCCCCGGTGAGCTCCGCGAGCGCCACCTGGGACGTCGCGATCGTCGGCGCGGGCATCGTCGGCCTGGCCCTCGCACGCGAGCTGCAGCGGCGCGACCCGGATCGCCGGGTCATCGTGCTCGAGCGGGAGCCGCTGGTCGCGGCGCACCAGACGTCGCACTCCTCCGGGGTCCTGCACGCGGGCATCTACTACCCGCCCGGCAGCCTGAAGGCCCAGGCGTGCGTCCGCGGCCGCGCGCTGCTGGAGGAGCACTGCGCGCGTCACGGGATCCCCGTCGAGCGTTGCGGCAAGCTCATCGTCGCCCGCCACGACGGCGAGCGGTCCGCGCTCGACGAGCTCGAGCGTCGGGGCCACGCCAACGGGGTCCCCGGCCTGCGGCGGCTGGAGGGGCCCGCCGCGATCGCGGAGGTCGAACCGCACGCGACCGGCGTCGCCGCGCTGCACAGCCCCGCGACGGGCATCTGCGACTTCGCCGCCGTGGCTCGCGCCCTCGCGGCCGACGTCGTGGCCGCGGGCGGCGCGGTCCGTACCGGCTTCGCGGTCGCCGAGCTCCGTCGCGACGCCCGCCCGGGCGGCGCGGTGACCCTCGTGGCGGCGCCCCGGGGTGGGCGCTCCTCGTCCGGGCCCGCTGCCCCGGGCGTGCGTGGCGGGTTCGCCTCGACATGCGAGGCGAACC
>JALRCL010000819.1 GCA_023268575.1 Patulibacter sp. | reverse complement strand
AAGGCGAGCGTCATCTCGGTGACGCGGCTGATGAACGCGTCGAGCTTGCCGCGGTAGAAGCCGGCCAGCAGCCCGAGCACGGTGCCGATGGTCATCGTCACCGCGGTCGCCACGAGCGCCACGAGCATCGAGACGCGGGCGCCGTAGAGGACGCGCGAGAGGACGTCGCGGCCGCGGTCGTCGACGCCGAACGGATGCGCGCCGGACGGGCCGACGGGCGAGCCGAAGTCGTTCAGCGCGTCGTCGTTCTGGAAGTTCGGGTCGGGCAACCCGAAGAGCTTCACGATCACCGGCGCGAGGATCGCGATCAGGACGACCAGCGCGATGAAGCCCAGCGCGACGATCGCCACCCGGTCGCGCTTCAGGCGGCCCCAGAAGAGCTGGGCCGGCGAGCGCGCGGCGATCGGCGCCACGGAGGCGTCGGCGTCGGGAAGGGGCGGTTCGGGGCCTGGCTCGGCCGCGATCGTCGTGCTCATCGGGGGTTCGTGACCTCGGGGGAGGAGGCGACTCGGCGGGTGCTCGGGGCGGCCGGGCGAGCGGTCGGGCCGCTCATCGGGCGACTCTACCGCCACCCCGTTCGTCGGTGAGGTTTCTTGACCAAGAACGTCCGGCGACGATTGTCCGGGCGGACAACGGCGTCGTTCGCGGGCCTGTGCCACGCGTGCGGGATCGTTCTCCGGCGTGGTCCGCCGGGCGCCCCGGAAGTGGTCCGGTCGCGCCGGTCCGCGCGGGTCGCGCGCGACGCTCAGCGCGGGTCGCGCTCGACGAGCAGCGTCACGGGCCCGTCGTTCACCGACCGGACCGCCATGTCCGCGCCGAAGACCCCGCGCTGCGCCCCGAGGCGCGCGCAGAACCGCTCGTAGAGCGGCTCGGCCTCCGGACCGGGCGCCGCGCGCGACCACGAGGGCCGGGTGCCCTTGCGGGTGTCGCCGTAGAGGGTGAACTGGCTGATGCAGAGGACCCCGCGATCCGGGTCCGCGCCCACCGGATCCTCCATCCGGCCGTCCGGCCCGGCGAAGAGCCGCAGGGCGGCGACCTTGTCGGCGACCCAGTCGCAGGTCGCCTCGTCGTCGCCGCGCGCGACGCCGAGCAGCACGAGCAGGCCCGGCCCGATCGCCCCGACGACCGCGCCGTCGACGACGACGGAGGCCTCGCTCACCCGCTGCACCAGCGCACGCATCGCGCCGAGCCTCGCAGCTCGCACCGACCGGGGATCCCGTCCCCCGTCGGCGCGCCGACCCGCGAGAGCGACCAGCTCGCGATCGTCAGCGGCTCCGGCGCCACCGCGACCCGGACGCCGGCCGCCGGCGACGAGGCGCCCCGGCGCTCAGAGCGCGGTCGCGACGAGGGCGCCCACGGTGACGATCGCCGTCGTCCAGACGATCGCACCCGCGATCGGCCGCAGGTCGAGCCCGAACCGGTGGGCGACGAGCATCCCGTTGAGGCCGGTCGGGGCCACGGCCTGCAGGAGCATGCCGTCGGGCAGGTCCAGCAGCGCCGCCGAGGCGCCGACGACGATCGCCGGCGCGACGAGCAGGCGCAGGCCGATCACGACGGCGATCGGCCGGGTCAGCGGGGGCGGCAGGACGGGCACGCCGTCCTCCGCCTCGCGACCGAGCTGGATCCCGACGACGAGGAAGCCGACCGGCAGGAGCGCGACGACGACGACGCGCGCGACGTCGGCCGCCCACTCCGGCGCGTCCCACGGCACGGCGAGGCCGAGGATCGCCGCCCACAGCAGCGGGTTGCGCAGGAACGCGCCGAGCCGGCTCTCGCCGTCGGCCCCGGCGCCGACGTCGGGGCTGCACGCGGCACCGACGGCGAACGCGATCCCGAAGAACATCGGACCCGACACGAAGCTGTCCCAGGCGATCGCCGGGCCGAGCGCGTCGTGCCCGAGCACCGCCTGGCTGAAGGGCAGGCCGAAGTACCCGGTGTTCGCGAGGATCACCGCCAGCACGACGCCGCCGACGGTCGCCCGCGGCAGGCGCAGCCAGCGGTCGGCGGCGATCCACGCCAGCACGCCGACGATCCCGAGCACGACGTACGCGGCGGCGATGCCGCCCAGCAGCGTCGCGTCGAGGTGCAGCCGCGAGACGAGGACGAAGTAGACCGGCGGCAGGACCCAGAGCAGCATGAGCCGCATCGCGCCCTGCGAGACGACGACCGCGCCGTCGTGCCAGCGCCGCTCCGCGAGGAGCCCGCCGCCGACGGCGAGCACCATCGTGACGACGAGCAGCGGCAGGCTCACCGGCGCGCGGCGCGCCGTGGCCGCCGCGGCACGACCTCGCGCGCCATCCACACGTGCGGGATGTCGGTCCCGGGCTCGTCGAACGGCTCGCTCGTGCGCCGGAACCCGGCGCGCTCGTAGAGCGCCGCCGCGGAGAGCTGGGCGGCGAGCCGCAGCTCCTCCGCCCGGACGTCCTGGGCGTACTCGACGGCGCGGTCCAACAGCGCGGAGGCGATCCCGCGCCCACGGAACGCCGCGTCGACCGCCACCCGCCCGACCTTCACCGTCGTGCCCTGCACGATCAAGCGGATGGTGCCGACGACCCGGCCGTCCGGCGTCGCCGCGATCCCGTGGCGGGCCACGGCGTCCTGGTCGTCGACCTCGAGCTCGCGCGGCACGCCCTGCTCGTCGCAGAACACGCGGATGCGCAGGTCCTGGGCCTGGCGCAGCTCGCCGGCCTGGGTGACCCAGCGCAACGTCACGGGGCGGTCGTCGGTCATCGAGTCCTCGGGCGGGGGTTCACCGGCGGGGAACCGGCGGGGCGGGCGCGGGCACGCCCTCAGCCGGCGTCGCGCCCGTAGCGCCGCAGGTCCTCAACCAGGTCCTCGTAGGTCCGGTAGGGGCCCAGCTTCACCTGCACGATACGCCCGTCGGGATCGAGGAAGATCGTCGACGGGGTGCTGACCGTCCCGGCACCGAGCGCGA
>JALRCL010000756.1 GCA_023268575.1 Patulibacter sp. | reverse complement strand
GCGTCCTCGACCCGGCCGAGGACGCGGGACTCGTCGAGCTGGCCCCGCGGCGCGTCCGCTTCACCCACCCGAGCATCCGCTCCGCCGTCTACCACGCGGCGAGCCCGAGCCGCCGCCGCGACGCGCACCTGGCGCTCGCCGAGGCGACGACCGGTCCCCGCCGCGCCTGGCACCGCGCGGTCGCAGCGCCGGCGGTCGACGAGGGCGTCGCGGCGGAGCTCGAGGCGCTCGCGGCCGACGCGCGGCGGCGCGGCGCGCCCGGGACGGCCTCCGCGATGCTGCAGCGCGCCGCGGAGCTCACCCCGGACGCGGCGACGGCCCTCGGGCGAACGCTCGCGGCCGCGTCGGCCGCCACCGTCGCCGGGGACCCCGACCGGGCGCTGCACCTGCTCGACCCGCTGCTGCTCGAGGTCGCCGACCCGTCGAGCCGGGCCGACGTCCAGCTCCTCCGCGGGATGGCGATGCTGCAGGGCGGCCGCCCGTCGGAGGCGTTCGAGCTCCTGGAGGCCGAGGCGAGCGCGATCGAGGGCACCGATCCCGGGCGGGCCGGGATGCTCCTCGTCCAGGCCTGCGTCGCCCTCGTCTCGCACGGGTCGATCGAGCGCCTGGCCCCGCTGACCGCCCGGACGAGCGCCCTCGTGCCGGCGGCGATGAAGGTCATCCCCGAGACGCTCCGCGCGCAAGCGCTCGTCGCGCTCGGCCAGCACGCCGAGGCCCGGGCGCTGCTGCTGCGCCACCGCGCGGCGCTCGCGGAGATCGACCCGGTCGGGCCGCTGCACGACCTGCTCTCGGTCGCCGCGCTCTCCCACGTCTGGATGGAGGACCACGACGTCGCAGACGCGCTGCTGAGCACGCTCACGCGCCGCGCGCGCGAGGCCGGCGCGGTCGACGCGCTGGCGCTCCCCCTGGCCGTCCACAGCGGCCTGCACCGCCGGCGCGGGCGGTGGGACCGGGCCGAGGCGTGCGTCGCCGAGGCGCTGGCGATCGTCGACGACGGTGCCGCCGCCGGGTTCGCGGCGAGCTTCGCCTTCGCCATGGCGGCGCTGCTGGAGAGCCAGCGGGGCCGGGCCACCGCGTGCGCGGCCCACGCCGCGCGGGTGCTGGACCACAACAGCGCGCTCCAGGTCACCACGACGCTCTCCTGCGGGGAGCAGGCGCTGGGGCAGCTCGCGCTCTCCAGCGGGGACGCGGACACCGCGGTCATCCACCTGCGCCGCGCCCGCGACCACGCGCGGACGCTCGGCTGGCGGGACCCCTCCCAGCTCTACACGGAGGCCGACCTCGCCGAGGCGCTCGTGCGCAGCGGCGCCGTCGCCGAGGCGGCGACGGTCGTCGATGAGCTGGAAGTCGAGGCCCGGCGGTCGGGCGGCGCGTGGGCGGCCGCCGCCACGGCGCGCTGCCGGGCCCTGCTGGCCGACGACGACGCGCTCGACGGCCTGCTGGCGGACGCGCTCGCCGCGCACGCGCGCGTGACCCTGCCGTTCGAGCTCGCCCGCACCCAGCTCGTCCTCGGCGAGCGGCTGCGCCGGGCGCGCCGGCGGGTCGACGCCCGGGCCCTGCTGGCCGCCGCCCACGCGACCTTCGCGGCGCTCGGCGCGGAGCTCTGGGCGGCCCGCGCCACCGCCGAGCTCGCGGCCTGCGGCGGGCGGGCGCCCGCCGCCGGGGCCCCCGAGCAAGACGAGCTCACCGCTCGCGAGCGCGAGGTCTGCGCGCTCGTGGCCGGCGGCGCCAGCAACCGCGAGGTCGCGCAGGCGCTGTTCCTCTCGCCGCGCACCGTCGAGCACCATCTGCGCCTGGCCTACCGGAAGCTCGGCGTGCGCTCCCGGACCGAGCTCGTCCGCGCCTGGATCGCCGCCGACGCGGTCGCGCCGGAACCGTAGCCCGCGCTGCGCGCCGGGCACCGGCGGACGGCGCGGCCGTCCTCCACGCGGTCCGGCGGACGCCGGTTCGGCAGACGCTCAGGCCACCGGGGCGGGTTCCGCCCCGGCTCCGGCGGGCGCCGGATCGGCCGCGACGTCGCCGGCCGGGGCCGCCGCACCCGCCG
>JALRCL010000063.1 GCA_023268575.1 Patulibacter sp. | reverse complement strand
GGTGTATCGGGAGCTGGCGGGCCCCCACCCGCGCGACGCCTGACCACGCGCCCAACCCGAACCCCGGCCCCGAACGACGCACCGCGACCCCGCCCGCGGCCGGGCGCGGCCGGGTCAGCCCTCGCCGCGCAGCTCGGCGGCGAGACGGGTCATGCCGAGGGCCTCCGCGGCCGCGGCGCCGCCCTCGCGGTCGGTCGTCCCCGGGTCCACCGACGCGACGTCGGCCTCGACGAGGCGGGCGACCTCGCGGTCGCGGCGGACGGCGTCGGCGTGCTCGCACAGGACGCCGGCCAGCCGGGGCGTCAGGCCCTCGCCGAGCACCGGGTCGCCGCCCGGCTCGCCGTCGGGACCCGGAGCGCCCGCCGCGCGCAGGACGCCCTCGAGGTCGCCGTGGGCGGCGAGGAGGCGCGCCGCCGTCTTGGCACCGATCCCGGGCGCCCCCGGGATGCCGTCGGACTGGTCGCCGCGCAGGGCGATGAGGTCGGTCACCTGAGCGGGCTCGACCCCGAGGAGGTCGCGGACGCCGTCGACGTCGACGGTGACGAAGCCCGGACCCTGGCCCTTCGCCGGCGGCCGCCGCGCGACGACGCGCTCGCCGACGCAGGCCAGCAGGTCGCGGTCGGCGGTGACGATCGCCGCCGTCCCGGCCGGGTCCTCCGCGACATGCCGGCGGGCGAGCGTCGCCATCACGTCGTCGGCCTCCAGGTCGCCACCGTCCCGCACGCTCCAGCCGAACGCGCGCAGGAGGTCCGGCGCCTGCTCCCAGCGGCGGCGCAGCGCGTCGGGCATCGGGTCGCGGTGCGCGTGGTACGCGGGCAGGAGGGCCGTCCGGTGCACGGCCTCCTCCGCACCCGTGGCGCAGACGACGGCCACGGGATCGAGCTCCTGGACCTCGAGCAGGATCGTCCGGACGGTGCCCAGCAGCGCCCCGATCGGCTCGCCGTCGGCGCCCTTGATGCTCGACGGCAGCGCGAAGTGCGCCCGGTAGAGGAGCCACGGGACGTCGAGCAGGAGCAGGGGGCCGGACACGCGGCCAGGCTACCGCCGCGGACCACCGGCGCCGAGCGGCGCCGGGTCATCCCGTGGCGGGTACGCCTCGCCCCGCGGTGCGAAGCCGCCACGCGAGCTGCGCCGCGGCGTCAGCCGCCGAGGGCGATCTGCCGCGCCGTCGCCGCGTCCGGGGCCGCGAGGACGGCCTCGGCGAGCGCACGGCACTCCTCGAGCGTGCGCTCGGCGAGGGCGGCGCGGACGTCGGGGACGCTCGATGCGGCCATCGAGAGGCTCGTGACGCCGAGCCCGACGAGCACCGGCGCCAGCAGCGGATCGCCGGCGGCCTCGCCGCAGACGCCGACGGGCTTCTCGCGCTCGCGACCGGCGGCCGCGGTCATCGCGACGAGCCGCAGGAGCACCGGCTGCCAGACGTCCAGCAGATCCGCGAGCTCGTGATCGAGGCGGTCGGCGGCGAAGGCGTACTGGGCCAGGTCGTTCGTCCCGAGCGAGACGAAGTCGCAGGCGTCGAGGATCCGCCCCGCGTCGATCGCGGCCGCCGGGACCTCGACCATCGTGCCCGCCACGGGCAGCCCGTGAGCGCGGACCTGCGAGGCGAACGCCTCCGCCTCGCCGGGCAGCGACACCATCGGCGCCATCACCCAGACCTCCGCGCCCGAGCCGTCGGCGGCCGTGGCGATCGCGCGCAGCTGCTCGTCGAGCAGCTCCGGGTGGCGACGGCCCGTGCGGTAGCCGCGCACGCCGAGCGCCGGGTTCGGCTCGTCGGGATCGGTGAGGAACGGCAGCGGCTTGTCCGCGCCGGCGTCGAGCGTCCGCACGACGACCTTGCGCCCCGCGAACGCGGCGAAGATCCGGCGGTACGCGGCGCGCTGCTCGTCGAAGGACGGCGCGTCCGGCCGGTCGAGGTACAGCAGCTCGGTGCGCAGCAGGCCGACGCCCTCGGCGTCGACGGCGGCGGCCTCCTCCGGCGCCTGCCCGGCGCCGAGGTTCACGAGGAGCTTCACCGCGTGGCCGTCGGCGGTGCGGCCCGGCCCGCGATGGGCGGCGGCCCGGGCCACGCGGGCCTCGTGCTCGGCGCGACGGCGCGCGACCTCGTCGCCGTCGGGCGTGGGCAGCACGGCACCGTCGCGCCCGTCCACGAGGACCGGGGTGCCGTCCGGGAGGTCCATCGCGCCCTGGCAGCCGACGACGGCGGGGATCCCGAGCGAGCGAGCGATGATCGCCGTGTGGCTCGTCGCCCCGCCCAGGGCGGTGACGATCCCGACGACCTGCGCGACGTCGAGGGTCGCGGTGTCGGCGGGGGTCAGGTCGTCGGCGACGAGGACGTGCGGATGCCCCGGGTCCGGCAGCCCCGGCAGCGGCACGCCGAGCAGCGTCGCCACGACCCGATGGCGCAGGCCGTCGAGGTCGGCGGCCCGCTCGGCCATGTAGCCGCCCTGAGCGACGAGCTGCTCGCGGAAGGCCTCGAGCGCGACCGTCACCGCGACGGCGCCGGGTCGGCCCTCGGTGACGAGCGCCGCGGCGCGATCGGCGAGCACCGGGTCGGCGGCCATCATCGACTGGGCATCGAGGATCTCGGCGGCCTCCTCGCGCCCCCGCTCGCGGGCCGCCTCGGCGGCCTCGTCGAGGGCGTCCGCGGCGGCGTCGAGCGCCGCCTGGACCCGCTCGACCTCGGCCGCGGCGTCCGGGGGCGCCGGCAGGTCGCGCGGCACCTCGGCCGGACGCCCGATCCGGGCGACGGGGCCGACGGCGACGCCCGGGCAGACGCCGACGCCGGCCAGCGGGCCCGCGGGCGCCCCGCCGGGC
>JALRCL010000620.1 GCA_023268575.1 Patulibacter sp. | reverse complement strand
CTGGCCTCGGTGGGCGGTGCCTCCGCGACTCCGCGGCGTCACGGCCGGACCTCACGAGTACGCGGATTCAGACGAGTACGCCCCGCCGCGGTGACGTTCGCGCGACGCGCCCCGTCTCGGGCGTCCTCGCGCGTACCCGGCCGGCGGAGCGCCTCGACGCACTCGGCCCGGGCGGTGTGCGCCGAGTGCGCAGAAGCGCTCCCGGGCGAGGCGTGCGGAGCAGCGAACCGCCCGCCGCGATTCATCTGCTCGCGCCTGCACAGCGTGCAGTCGGCGACATCGAGGACGCCCGGGCACCCAACGACCTGACGCAGCTCGTTCTGCGCCGCGCTGGGACGTTCCGGTAGATGCGAACGAACCCGATCACTGCTCGCCGGCTGTCGTCCTCTGGTCTCCTGCGGCCGGACCACTCAGCGCCGCAGGCCTCCCTCGACGAGCGCGAGGTCGCGGGCGGCGTGGTCGAGGTCGTAGCGGGGCGCGCGATCGTCGCGGAGGGCTCCGAGGAGGTCGCGCCACATCGCGCGGGAGCCGCTCGGGTCGCGGGGGTCCAGCGGCCAGATGCGGCGGCGACGGCCGCGCAGGGCGACGATGCCACCGTTGGACTCGAAGGTCGCGGTGCCGCCGGTGCCGTAGAGGTGCGAGAGGCGGACGCCGCGCAGGGGCGAGGGGACCTGCCAGGAGTACGTCAGCACCCCGGCCATCCCCTGCTGGTAGGTGAGCGTGCAGACGGTCGAGCGGTCGGGGCCGCTCGCCGCTCCCGCGCGCTGGACGTGCGCGGCGTCCACGGGCACTCCGAGGCTGCTCATGAGGCTGATCCAGTGGATGCCGCCCTCGAGCAGGGCACCGACCTCCGCCCGCCAGCCGGTCGCGGGCTGGTGCTTGACCGCGTCGACGAGCAGCAGGACCGGCTCGCCGACGAGCTGCTCGGCGACGATCGTCCGCAGGCGGGCCGCGAGCGGCTTGTACGGGTAGTTCTCGGCGACCAGCAGCCGGCGGCCCGCCTGGTCGGCCGCTTCGCGCGCACGCTCCAGCTCGCCGGTGTCGAGGAACGCGGGCTTCTCGACGATGACGTGCTTGCCCGCCCGGAGCGCGTCGAGGGCGAGCGGCAGGTGGGTGCGCGGCGGGGTCGCGATCAGCACCGCGTCCACGCGCGCGTCGGCGAGGGCGTCGTCGTGCCGCACGACCCGGGACCCGCTGACCGGGCGCTCGGGGCGGTCGGACCGGCGTCCGGCGAGCACGAGCCGCACGCGCGGGTGGTCGCGGGCCAGCAGCCGCGCGTGGCGCCGGCCGGCCGCCCCGAGGCCGATCACGGCCAGCGTCAGCGGGGCCTCAGACGGCGAGCGCATGGGCCTGCGCCTGCGAGCTCGTGAGCTGGTTCGCCAGCCGCGCGCCGGCGCGGAGTGCGATCGCGGCGATGGTGAGGCTCGGGTTCACGGCCGCGGACGTGGGCAGGCACGAGCCGTCGATCACGTGCAGGTTCTCCACGCCGCGGAAGCGGCAGTCGCCGTCCAACGGCGCGGAGCGGGGATCGTCGCCCATGCGCACCGTGCCGAGGGCGTGCGAGAACGTCTCGACCGGTCGCACCGCGACGTGCACCGCTCCCGCCGCCCGCAGGATGGCGCGGACGCGACCGACGAGCCGCTCGCGCCGGGCGAGGTCGCGCGGGGCGTAGCGATGGCGGACGATCGCGCGCGGCGGACGACCCGCGCGGGTGGCGCGCCGGTCCAGCTGCACGCGGTTGTCGGCGCGCGGCTGGTCCTCGGCGATCGCCAGCCAGCCTGCGGCGCGCCTGCGCAGCGGGGCCGCGCTCCAGCGCAGCGCCGCCGGAGCGTGGTGGCGCAGTAGCCCCTCGGGCGGAGCGCCGACCTGCTGCAAGCCCCCGGCCTGCTCGTAGAGGTCGTGGATCGCGAGCTGCTTGTGGAACGTCTCGTGGGCGGCGAGCGGCCGGGCGAAGATGCCCATGACGATCGCGTTGCAGTGGCGCGTCAGGTACCGCCCGACCGCGTCCCCGGCCGGGTTGAGCGCGTCCAGTCCGGAGCGCTGGAGCAGCGCGGGGGAGGCGAGCGCGCCCGCGCCCAGCACCACGTGCCGCGCGCGCACCAGCTCGACGGTGCCGGTGGCCTCGTCGCGGCAGACGGCGCCGACGACGGCACGTCCCTCGCGGGCGAGCTCGACCGCCGCGACGCCGGTCCGGACCTCGAGGCCCCGCTCGAGCAGCGGGCCGAGCACGGCGCTGGCGGCGTCGCGCTTGGCGCCGACCGCGCACGCGAACGTGTCGCAGCGCGTGCAGCGCGCGCACACCGGCCGGCCGGGCGACGCCACGAAGGGCAGCGCGAGCGGCAACGGGAAGCACCGGTGGCCGACCCGGCCGGCCGCCGCGGCCATCCGCTCGGCGACCGGCGACCAGGCCGACGCCGCCTGCGGGAACGGCGCCGACCGGGACGGCTCGCAGGGATCCTCGCCCGCGCGACCGGAGACGCCCAGGAGCATCTCGGCCCGGGCGTACCACGGCTCCAGCTCGGCGTAGCCCAGCGGCCAGCGAGCACCGCTGCCGGCCACGAGCTCGTCCTCGGGCGCGAAGTCCCGCTCGCGGAAGCGCAGGGCCGCGCCGCCGGCGAACACCGACGCGCCGCCCACGCACTGCACCGTCAGCACCGGCTCGTCGCGGTGGCGGGCGGCGTCCCGGCCGGCGGCGGGATGCAGCTCCAGCGTGGCGTCGCGCTCCCAGCTGCGCGGGCCCCGCGCGACCCAGTCGCCGCGCTCGACGATGCGCACGCGCAGGCCGGCGGCGACGAGCTCGTGGGCGGCCATCGCGGCGCCCCAGCCGCTGCCGATGATCAGGACG
>JALRCL010000525.1 GCA_023268575.1 Patulibacter sp. | reverse complement strand
CCGTCGATCGACGGCACGCGACCGGGCCCGCGATCAGATCGCGCGGCGGCCGGCGAACGCCCGGCCGAGCGTGACCTCGTCGGCGTGCTCGAGGTCCGCCCCGACGGGCAGGCCGGACGCCAGGCGGGTGACCGTCACGCCGGGGCTGCGGCGGCGCAGCTCGGCGGAGATGTGCAGCGCCGTCGCCTCGCCCGCCGTGGTCGGGTTCGTCGCGACGACGACCTCGCGTACCGGCGGGGTCGCATCGACCGGCGGCGGCTGGTCGGGATCGCCGGCGGCGACGCGGCGGTAGAGCTCCTCGAGCCGCAGGTCGCGCGGACCGACGCCGTCGACCGGCGACAGCGCACCGCCGAGCACGTGGTAGCGGCCCCGGTACTCGTGGGTGCGCTCGATCGGCAGGACGTCGGCGGGCCCCTCGACGACGCAGAGCAGTCCGGGATCGCGGCGCGCGTCGCGGCAGACCTCGCAGAGCTCGCCCTCGGCGAGGTTGAAGCAGATCGAGCACTCGCCGATCCGCTCCTTCACCTCGACGAGCGCGTGCGCCAGCGCCCGTGCCTCCTCCTCCGAGCGCGTGAGGACGTGGTACGTCAGGCGCTGCGCCGTCCGGGGCCCGATGCCGGGCAGGCGGGCGAAGGCCGCGGAGAGGCGCTCGATCGGAGCCGGTTGCACGCAGGGCAGGGTCGCAGACCGCCCGGCGGGGCCGGTCGTCACCGGGCGAGGTGCCGCCCCAGGGGGCGTGCTACATGCCGGGGAGACCGCCGAGGCCGAGCGCCCCGAGGTCCATGCCGCCCGTGACGCCGCCGAGCCGCTTCTCCGCGAGCTCCTGCGCCTGCCGGATCGCCTCGTTGAAGCCGGCCGTCAGGGTGTCCTGCAGCATGTCGGCGTCCTCGGGATCGATCGCGTCCGGATCGATGGTCACCGAGCGCACCTCGAGCCCGCCGGTGATCTTGATCGTCACCATGCCGCCACCGGCGGTGACGTCGATCTCCTCGTCCTTCAGCCGCTCCTGCGCGGCAGCCATCTCCTGCTGCATGCGCTGGACCTGCTTCATCATCTGCTGCATGTTCGGCTGACGCACGATCAGGCTCCGTCTCCGTTGGGGGTGGCGGCGGCACCGCCGGGCTCGCCGATCTCCTCGGCGTCGAACTGCTGGACGACCCGCCGCAGGACCTCGTCCTCCGGGAGCGGCTCCTCGATCGCCACGGCGACCTCGGCGCGCTCCTCGGCCCGCACCTGCACGGCGATGCCGTGGAGCTCGCGGACCGCGTCGGCGATCCCGTTGCGCACGTCGTCGCGGTTGAGGAGGTTCGCGGCGCTCGTGGCGCCCTGCGGCACGCCGAGCACGAGCTGCCCGTCGCCGAGGCTCACCGTGGAGGCCTTCGCGAGCGCGAACGCCGCGGGCCGGGAGAGGCTCTCGCCGATCTGCGGGAGCAGCTCGTCGATATCGGACGGCGCGATCGCCGTCGCGACCGCACCCGCGTGACCGCCGTGCGTGGCGGCCGGCGCGTGGGCGGCCGGCTCGCCGTGACCCCGGCCCGCGGCGTGGGTCGCCGGAGGCGGCTGGTGCACGGGGCCGTCACCGGGCGTCGCGAGCGGCCCGCCGGCCGACGGCGCGCCCCAGTCGGCGGAGGCCGCCGGACCCGGCGTGGTCGGCGGCGACGCCACGCCCCGGGCGGTGGGCGACGCGTCCTGCGGCGGGGTGCCCCAGGCATCGGACGGGGCGCCCTGCGGCGGGCCCGTCGCTCCGCCGCGCGGCGACGCGCTCGCGGCCTGCGGCGGCCCCGGGGGCGGTCCGCCCCAGTCGTCGGGCGACCCACCCTGCGGAGGGGCGCCACGGTCTGCCCCGCCGGCAGCCGGTGCGGCCGCGGGCGGCGCGTCCCAGTCGCCCGCCGGGGCCGGACGCGGCGTGGGCGGTGCCGGTTCCGGCGCGGGCGGTCCCGGGGTCGGGCCCGGGCCGGGGGTCGGCGGCGCGGGCACGCCGGTGGTCGGGGCCGGCGCGGCGGTGGTCGTAGCCGGCGCGGCCGCGGCCGGGGCCGGCGCGGGCAGCGACCCCGACGCGGACTGCTCCAGGCGCGCGATCCGGGCGGCCAGCGCCTTCGTCTGCGGGTCGATCTGCGGCAGCGCCGCGCGCACGAGCAACAGCTCAAGCTGGGTGCGCGGATCGGCGCCGTCGCGCACCGCGGCGAGCGCCGCGGCGACGAGGTCGAGGATCCGGATGACGGTCGCGCCCGGCAGTCGCTGCGCCTGC
>JALRCL010000510.1 GCA_023268575.1 Patulibacter sp. | reverse complement strand
GCGTCGATCGGCCGCCCGCCGCAGCGCACGCTGCCCGCGTCCGGGGCGCGCAGCCCGGCGAGCAGGCGCAGGAGCGTCGTCTTGCCCGAGCCCGACGGCCCGACGAGCGCGGTCGTCCGGCCGGCGGCGATCCGCAGGTCCTCGACGAGGTCGGGGTCGGCGTCCTTCACCGCGCGGCCCGCGTAGCCGGTGATCCGCTCGTCGTACGTGCCGTCGAGCCGGACGGGGTTCTGGATCGTCAGGCCGGCGGCCGTGCCCAGAGCGTAGTCGTCGGCGCCGAAGGCGATCGCGGTGTGGACGACGCCGGTGCCGTCGGTGGCGGTGACGAAGTCCGCCTCGAGCACCGTGTTGCCGCGCGGACCCCAGTCCTCCGGCGCGATGAAGTCGAACGGCGGGCGGTACCGCGCGCCGGCGAGCTGCGCGCCGGTCAGCGTCTCGAGCACCTCGACGGCGACCCCGTTGTCGACGAGGTCGTTCGCCGGCCCCGGCTTGCGGGTCGGCACGACGCGGTCCAGCAGGTCCTTCGCGACGACGATCACCTCGCCGTCGGCCTGCGGCTCGCCCGCGTCCTTGCTCGCACCGGCCCACGGAGCGCTGCGCGGGCGGCCGGTCACGCGGGCGCGGACGTACTCGAGCTCGGGGTGCACGGCGAGCGCGGCGTTCGCCGGCAGGGTCCACGGCGTCGTCGTCCAGGCGAGCAGGCTGTCGCCGGGCTGCAGCGCCGAGCCGGCCGGGTCCTGGACGGGGAAGCGGACGTACGCGGACGTGTCGACGACGTCGGCGTACCCCTGCGCGACCTCGTGGCTGGAGAGCGCGGTGCCGCAGCGGGGGCAGTAGGGGACGACCCGGTGGCCCTCGTAGAGCAGGCCCTTGTCGTTGATCGCCCGGATCGCGCCCCAGACGCGCTCGACGAAGCTCGGGTCCAGCGTCCGGTAGGCGTCGTCGAGGTCGACCCAGAACGCGATCCGCTGCGTCAGCGCGTCCCAGTCCTCGAGGTACTCCGAGACCGACGCGCGGCAGCGCGCGTTGAACTCGGCGATGCCGTAGGCCTCGATCTCGGCCTTCGAGCTCAGCCCGAGCTCCTTCTCGACGGCGATCTCGACCGGCAGGCCGTGCGTGTCCCAGCCGCCCTTGCGCTCGACGAACTTCCCGCGCATCGTCTGGAAGCGGGGGAAGATGTCCTTGAAGGCGCGCGAGAGGACGTGATGGCTGCCGGGACGGCCGTTGGCGGTCGGCGGGCC
The DNA here is from genome assembly GCA_023268575.1 of Patulibacter sp. Classification (GTDB taxonomy): domain Bacteria; phylum Actinomycetota; class Thermoleophilia; order Solirubrobacterales; family Solirubrobacteraceae; genus Patulibacter. Next base: position 385 of record JALRCL010000510.1, on the reverse strand, counting down.
CTCGTAGAAGACCCACGGCTCCGCGCCCTGCCGGCGGCGGAGCGACTCGCGGAAGACGTCGCGCTCGCGCCAACGCTCCAGGACGGCCTCCTCCAGCGCGGGGAACGACTGGTTCGGGTCGACCGGGCGGCGGGGCATCCCCTCCGATTCTAGGAACCGCCGCGCCGGTGGGCCGTGCCGGGCGCCTCGCGCGGTCCGGGCCGTGGGACGCGCGCGCCGCGCCGCCCGTCGCGCGTCGGGGCAGGTCCAGGGTCCGGCCGTGGACCGACGCGCACGCCGGCGGCGTCCCGGCGTTCGGCTATACAGCGTCCATGCCGCGTCGCCGACCAACCCTGCGCACCCTCGCCGTCACCACCACGTACACCAAGGTCCAGGGCGACCCGGT
>JALRCL010000047.1 GCA_023268575.1 Patulibacter sp. | reverse complement strand
GTGGCAGAAGCCGCAGCGGCGCGTGCACGTGTCGCCGAGGATCATGAACGTCGCGGTGCCGCGCTCCCAGCAGTCGCCGATGTTCGGGCAGGCGGCCTCCTGGCAGACCGTGTGGAGGTTCTCGTCCTCCATCCGGTTGCGCAGCTCGCGGTACTTCTCGCCGCCCGGCGCGGGCACCTTGAACCACTCCGGCTTGCGCGTCCGGAACGGGATCGTCGAGGTGCCCATGACCCGCTGGACGTCGGCGCCGCCGGGGTTGGCGCGCGAGCGGGTCTGACGGACGGGGAGGGCGGTCTGGCTGGCGTCGTCGGCCACGGCTCACGGAGCGTAGCGCTCGCGCCCGCTCGCTCCCGTGCGTCGCGTCCGCCCGACGGCGTCGGTCGTGCCCGTGCGCCGCGGCGGGCCGGTCGGGCGGGGCAGTCGGTCGGCGCGGCGGGCCGGTGGACGGGCGGACCCGTCGCCGCTCAGCTCGCGCGCGCGTCGCCTGCGGCCCAGCGGGGGGCCTCCGACGGGACGCGCACCGGCTCGAGGCCGGCACGGCGCCACGCTTCCTCCGCGGGGACGGGCCGCAACGGGCGGCCGAGGGCGCCGGCGAGCGCCGTCGCGAGGGTCGCGCCGGCGGCACGGACGAGCGGCTCGTGGTCGAGGTCGGGGTCGTCGGCGAGGTCCCGGACGCCCCGCTCGCGCGCCAGCGAGCTCACCGGCGCGGTGAGGCCGCACGGCACGATCCACTCGAACGGCCGCAGGTCGGTGACGAGGTTCAGCGCCAGGCCGTGCGTCGTGACCCCGCGCGAGACGTGCAGGCCGACGGCGCCGAGCTTGCGCCCGTCGGCCGTCCACGCGCCCGTCAGCTCGATCGCCTCGTCGCTGCGGCCGTGGGCGTCGACGCCCTGCTCGTGCGCGACCGCGACCATCGACGCCTCGAGCGCGGCGACGAGCGCCGGGACGTCGCGCACCGCCAGCACGGGGTAGGCCACGAGCTGCCCGGGGCCGTGGTAGGTCACGCGCCCGCCGCGCCGCACGGCGACGACGTCGATGCCCCGCTCGCGGTAGCGGTCCTCGCCGAGCGGCAGCTCGCTCGGATCGCTGCGCCGCCCGCGGGTGTACACCGGGGGGTGCTGCAGCAGCAGGAGCAGGTCGCCGGTCTCGTCCGCGAGGCGCCGCTCGCGCAGGCGCGACTGGAGCTCCAACGCGTCGGCGTACGGGACGACGCCGAGGTCGGCGACCTCGATCGCGGGCGCGCTCACGACGCCGCCTTGCCCGGCGTCAGGTCGACGGGGCAGCCGTCGAAGCCCTTGCGCAGCTGCTCGGTCGTCGGGGGGTCCTCCGCGAGCATCCGCGGCACCGTGACGGGCTCGAGGCCCCGCTGGCGCATCGCCCGGATGATCCGCGGTAGGGCCTTGAGGGTGTTCTCCTGCACCTCGTGCATGAGGATGATCGACCCGGGGTGCAGGCCCTTGATCGCGCGCTCGGCGATCGTCGACGCCGACACGCCGAGGGCGTCCTGCGTGTCGACGTTCCACAGCACCTGGACGAGGCCGTGACGGCGGATGATCCGGTCGGTCCGGTCGTCGTGCGACTCGTACGGGGGGCGGAACAGCATCGGCGGCCGCCCCAGCGCGCGGGTGCTCGCACGCTGGCCGGCGAGGATCTCGTCCTCCTGGTCGCCGGTGCTGAGCTGGGCGAGCTGGGGATGCGTCTGGGTGTGCGAGCCCGACGCCCAGCCGAGGTTGCGCTCGACGCGGACGTACTCCTCGCGACCCGGGACGTTGCGTCCGATCCGGAAGACCGTGACCGGGACGTGCTCGCGGGCGAGCAGGGCGATGAACCGGCCCGACAGCGGCCATGGTCCGTCGTCGAGGGTCAGGGCGACCATCGGCTTGCGCGCGCCGCCGCAGTAGACCGGCCGGCCGATCCGGGCGAAGCGGCGCAACGCGGCGAGCTCGCCGAGGTGGTCGGCGGCGTCGCGCCCGGCGGCGGCGACCTGGCGGCCGAGGAACCGCTCGGGCGCGTGGCGCGGGGGCGGATCGTCCCCGCCTCCGGCGAGCAGCGCGACGACCGCGCCGAGGACGACGAGCGCCGCGAGCAGGGCGGCGAGCGTCGTGCGCTGGCCCATCGGCCATGGGAGGCGGGACGCGCCGGTCGCCGACGCGCCGCCGACGCGTGCGTCCTCGTCGCGAGGCGCCGACGACGGGCCCGCGACGTCACGGCCGGACGGGGTGGCGGGGGCCGGATCCGCGTCGGGGCGCGCACGCCCCTCCGCGGGTTCCGCGGGCCGCGATGCGCGCGGCGCCGGGGCCTCCGGCGGCTCGTCGTCCCAGCCCCAGTCGTCGTCGTCTCCGGGCACCACGGTCGGTCACGGTAGAGCACCTCGGCCTTCGCCCAGCGCATCCCCCGCTCGGTCGCGATCGACGGCGGGCGAAACGGCCGCCGTCGCAGGAGCGGGGACGCGCCGAGGCGCCCGGCGTACCCTGGACGCGATGCGCGACGAGGGTCCCCGCTTCGGCGGCCGGGTGCCGCTCTGGCTGCGCCGGCTGCGGTGGCGCACGCGCGGGGCGAGCGCCCGGGCCGCGTTCGTGCTCGCCGTGGCGCTCGACGGCGTCCTGCTGGCGAAGCTCCCCTTCACCGGTGGCGGCGGCCCGCTCCTCGGCGGGCTGCTGCTCGCCGCGTTCCTGAACCTCGCGCTCGTGATCGCCGGCGGGGGGCTCGGGTCGCTCCTGCTGCGCCGGCGCGACCCGTCGCTGCCGCGGATCGTCGCCCGCGACCGCGCCGCGACCTACGCGATCGGCGCCGCCGCGCTCGCCCTGGCGGTCGGCGGGCTGCTGCACCGGCCGGCGGTCGTCGACGAGCGCAACCGGATCGACCGGATCGTCCAGGCCGCCCAAGAGCTCGCGCGACGGGTGGCCCCGGACACCGTCCGCCTGGACCGCGCCGACGTGCGCCGCTACCGCGAGGACCTGTACCGGACCTGCATGCCGATCGGGCAGCCGGGGCGCGCCTGGTGCGCGCTCGTGCGCACGGACGCGGCGACGCCGGAGGCCCGCGAGGACGTCGACCGGCGCCCGAACGAGGCCGTCGGCGGGCTCGAGACGATCGACCCCTGAGCGAGGAGGCGCTCCGGGGGCCGCACCTGCCCGTGCGGGGAGGGGATCCCTCCCCGCGAGGGGGCGACGGGGCGCCGCGCCCGACGTACCGTCGCCCCGGTGACGTCCCTGACCCCGCACGCGAAGGCGATCGACCTCGAGGACGGCCCGACCTCCGGTGCCTCCGCGGTCCCGATCACGACGGTCACCGGCGACGGTGCCGGCGCGCTCGCGGCGCTCGGCGCGGCGGTCGCCGAGGCCGGGGGTGGGCTCGGCGAGGTCGTCGCGCGGACGCTCGCCGACGGTCGGACGGCGCTGCGCGCGGAGGCGCTGCTCCCGCGCGAGTCCCGGCGCGCGCTGTCGGCGGCACTGGCCCGCGGCGACGCGACCGCGTCCTGGGCCGTCGGGGATCCGGAGGCGCCACCGCGGATCGCGCTGCTCGTCTCGCGCGAGGGCCACTGCGCGCTCGACCTCCTCGACCGGCCGCCCGCCGAGCTCGGGGGCACCGTCGTGCTCGTCCTCTCCAACCACGACGCGCTGCGCGGCGAGGTGGAGCGTCGCGGGGTGCCGTTCCACCACGTGCCCGTCGACCGCGAGCGCCGCGACGAGGCGGAGGCCGCGCAGCTCGCCCTGCTCGCCGGGCAGTGCGACCTCGTCGTGCTCGCCCGCTACATGCAGGTGCTCTCGCCGGGCTTCCTCGAGGGCGTCGGCGCACCGGTGATCAACGTCCACCACTCGCTGCTGCCGGCGTTCCCGGGCGGACGACCGTACGAGCGCGCGCACGCTCGCGGCGTGAAGCTCGTCGGGGCCACGGCGCACTACGCGACCGAGGAGCTCGACGCCGGGCCGATCATCGAGCAGGACGTCGCCCGCGTGGAGGACCGCGACGGCCCCGATCGGCTGCGCCGGATCGGCGCCGACGTCGAGCGCCGCGTCCTCGCCCGCGCGGTGCGCTGGCACTGCCAGGGACGGGTCGTGCGGGACGGGCAGCGGACGGTCGTGCTGTGAGGCGCCCGGGATCGCCGGAGGCCCTCGCCGACCCGGCTCCGGCCTGCGTCGCCGAGGATCCGGCGCACGCCGAGCGCCTGCGCCGGGCGGCGCTGCGCGCGGGCGCGGCCGTCGCCGATCGCCCGCCGGCCCCCGGGTCGGCCGAGCGCCTCGTGCACCTCGCCGCCGCGGCGGCGGGCCCGCCGCGCGGCCGGACGACCGGCGGCGACCGGCCCCCCGCCTGCCCGCCGATCGCGATCGTGGGAGCGCTCGATGCACCGCGCTGAGCACGCGAGCGTCGCGGCGGCGCACCCGCCCCACCGCCGCTGGGCCGACGGCCGCTGCGTCGTGCTGGACGGCGGCGTGAGCTCCGCGCTGGACGCCGCCGATCCGGACGCCCGCCACGCCGCGACCCGTGCGGTCGTGACCGCGCCCGAGCGGGTCGCCGACGTCCACCGGCGGTACGTCGCCGCCGGCGTCGACGTCCTGTCGACGAGCACGTGGGGGCTGCTCGACCTCGCCGACGCGACGACCCGCCCGCCCGTGCCCTGGGTCGAGGTCGCGCGCCGCGCGGTGCGCCTGGCGCGGGACGCCTCGGCCGACCGCGACGTGAGCGTCGCCTTCTCGCTGGGCAGCGCCGCGGCGACCGGCGAGCGCGGGCCCGAGGGCGTCGACCTGCTCGCCCGCGCCTTCGCCGACGAGCCGCCCGACCTCGTCGTGCTCGAGACGCTGACGCTGCTCGACGACCCGCTCCGCCGGACGATCGACCGGCTGCTCGGCCTGGGCCTGCCGCTCTGGCTCTCCTTCCGCCGCTGCCGCGAGGGGCTCTGCTCCGTCCACGGCGAGCACTGGGGCGGTCCGGAGGGCGACGCGTTCGGCCGCGCCGCCCGGCGCCTGGAGCGCGACGGCGTCGAGGCGCTGCTCATCAACTGCGTGCCGCTGGACCACGTCGACGGCTGGGTGTCGGAGCTGCGCGACTACGTCGACCTGCCGCTCGGCGTCGCCCCGAACCTCGGCTACCCGACGCGCGAGGGCTGGCGCAGCGCGCCGCTGGACGCCGCCGAGTTCGGGGAGCACGCCCGCCGGTGGCGGGACGAGGGCGCCCAGATCGTGGGCGGCTGCTGCGGCGTGGGGCCCGAGCACGTCGCCGGTGCCCGGGCGGCCGTCGCCGACCGCCCCGCCGGGCGGGCGCGCCCGGTGCCGGACGCCCGACCCCCGGCGGCCCCGGTGGAGGCGGTCTTCCCCGACGACGGGGAGCGGCGCCGCGAGCTCTACCCGCTCCCGTTCCCCGACACGGCCACGAGCGAGGGCGTGTTCGCGCCGACCCAGGGCTCGCTGCTCGTGTGGCGCCACCTCTTCCGCGAGCGGGTCGGGGCCGGCGGGGACTGCCTGGACATCGGCTGCGGCAGCGGCCTGCAGGCCGTCCAGCTGGCGCGCAACGGCGCCCGCAGCGTCCACGCGATCGACCTCGACCCGTCGGCGGCGTCGGACACGCTCGCCAACGCGGCGCGCAACCACGTGCTCGACCGCGTCACGAGCGAGGCCGTCGACCTGCGGCGCTGGGTGGCGCCGCAGCGCTACGACGTGATCGTCGCGAGCCTCTACCAGACCCCGGTCGACCCGCGGCTCGGCAGCCCCGAGCGCCCCGCCGACTACTGGGGCCGCTCCGCCGTCGACCACCTGCTTCGCCGGCTCGACGAGCTGCTGACCGAGGACGGGATCGCGCTCGTCATGCAGCTGTCGATCCTGTCGGGCCGGGACACCGCCGAGCGCCTCGCAGCCGCCGGCCTCGTGCACCGCGTCGTCGACTTCGCGTTCTTCCCGCTGGCCGGGCACTTCGCCGACAGCCTCGAGCAGATCCGGCGCGTCGAGCAGGACTCCGACGCCTACCACTTGCGGATCGGCGACCAGCCCGTGATGGTCGCCTACCTGCTCGAGGTGCGCCGCGCCGCCGACGGGCGCGCGACAATCCCTCCTCGATGAGCACGCCCGAGCCGTCGTCCCGCCGCCACGCCGGCGCGTACGGCGGCGTCGCGGCTGCGCTGGAGGCCGGC
>JALRCL010000452.1 GCA_023268575.1 Patulibacter sp. | reverse complement strand
GCTGCCACGGCATCAATGTTTTTCGGGTTGAGTGCAGCCACGCAAATACGGCCCGAATCGACACCATAAATGCCGAATTCATTGCGCAGGCGTTGCATCTGCTCTTTGCTCATGCCCGAATAGCTGAACATGCCGCGCTGCTGCGCCTCGCCGAGGGGATGGAGCGCGGCCACGACCAGGCCGTGCGCCGGGTCGAGCTGCGCCGCGACGGCGAGGTCCTGCGCCTGCACATGCGCTGCGGCGCCGACGGCGCGCCCGTCGCCCGGTGGGCCGCCGAGGGCCAGGCCGGGCTCGTGAAGCGCGCGTTCGGCGTGGAGCTCGAGGTCACCGAGGGCGCCGCCTGAGCCGGCGCGGGTCGCCGATCGTCGGCGGATCCGGACCGAGCGAGCCGTGGATCGGCCGGGGGTGGACCGATCGGTCCACCCCCGGCGGTCCCGGCGTCCGCCCCGCGCCACACCCCCGCGTGGCGCGGTCTCGCGACTAGCGGAGGCGGATCGCCTTCGTCGTGACGACCCGGGCCCGGGTGCCGCTACGGGTCACGCGCAGCCGCACCCGGTAGCGCCCGGCGGGCAGGGCGCGGCGCAGCCGCGCCGTCGCCCGTCCGGCGCGACGGGTCGTCACCGTCGCGGTACGCACGGCCTTCCAGCGACGCCCCACGCGGCGCTCGACGGTCGTGCGGACGCGCGCCGCCCCCGCGAGGCGCGCGCTGACGCGGCGCCGGGTCAGGCGCACCGCGGTCGCCCGCGGCGCGCGCGGTCGCGCGGTCGGCGCGGGCGCGCCGACCGGCGCGGCGGCGCGGACGATCGGTCCCTGCGCAGCCGTCGGGACGACGGGCAGGCGCAGGGTGGAGGGGGACCGCGGGTCGATCCGGATCGACAGCGGGGTCGGCAGGACCGAGCCGCGGTAGTTCACGTCGCCGCCGGCGACCACGAGCCGCAGCCGGTGACCGGCCCGGAAGCGGTGCACGATGCCGGGCAGGCTGACGCGCACGGAGCGCCCGTCGACCGGGACCTTCACCGCCGAGACCTGGTTGCCGGGCAGCGTCGACCCGCCGCCGGGGGCGACGTCGTCGAGCCGGACGTAGACCGTCGACTGGCCGGGATCGCCGATCAGCGGCCCGGTCAGCGCTCCGAGGCCGGGATCGATCCGCAGGTCGACGGTCGGGACGCCGACGACGTCGCGGTCGGCGGGCAGCGGGTCGCCGGTGAACGACACGAACGTCCCCGGGATGTTCGAGTTCGAGCTCTGCTCCTGGACGAGGTCGACCGACGTGGTGCCGGTCGGCAGGCCCAGGAGCGTCGTCATGAGCGACGGAGCCCCGGCGGTCACCCGCGCAGGGTCGGCGGTCAGCCGGCCGTCGCCGGAGAGCTGGACGTCCTCGGTCGCGGGGGCGGCGGGGTAGGCCTCCGAGCGGGCGAACGCCGGCGACGCGTCGCCGCTGTAGGGCACCCAGTCGCGGAAGTACGTGAAGTCCAGCGACGGGGCCTTCGGGTCGTCCTTGAGGTAGTGGTCGAACCACTCGAGGAACGCCGTGCCCTCGTACGTCGGGCTGCGGTACGACTCGTCCCACTCGCCCGGCCGGGCGCGCCCGTGGTTGTGCCCCCAGCTGTGCCAGATGAGCTTCACCGGGGTGCCCTGGCGGCGCAGCGCCCGGTACGTCGCGAGCGACTCGTTGAGGTTGAAGAGGTTGTCGGCCTGCCCCTGGCCGAGCAGCACGGGGACGCGGATCCGGTCGATGTAGCTCGACACGGACGAGCGCTGCAGCGTCTCGGCGAGGCCGCTCGTCGCCGAGCCCTGCGCGACGGTCAGCACGGCGCCGGCGCAGATCGCCTCGACGAAGCCCGGGCAGACGAGCGTGCGGCCGAGCAGGTCGACGGGGATGCCCTGCGCGCCGTTGACGAGGCCGAGGGCGAAGAACCCGACCGACCAGAGCGTCTTCAGCGATCCGGCGCTGCGCGGCGTGACGCCGTCGCCGAGGTCGCCGTTGTCGGGCGAGAGCGAGTAGCGCAGGTCGTTCCACGTGATGAGCGGCACGAGGGTGTCGATCCGCGGGTCGTCCTTCGCCGCGGCGAACTGGAAGCCGCCGCCGTAGGAGCCGCCGAACGTCCCGACGCGCGGGTCGTGCGCGTAGGCGACCCCGTCGTGGCCCTGCGCGTCGCGCCGGACCCAGTCGATCGGCGTCGCCTGGCCCGGCGTGCGCGCGCCGCCGAGGTAGCTCACGAGCTGCCGTGCGGCGAGGCCGTCGCGGTCGGGATCGTCGAGGGCGATCTTGCAGCCCGACTTGCCCCAGCCCAGGCCGCTGTAGTTCAGGACGGCGTACCCGCGGTCGGCGAAGGAGCGCGAGAACTTCCGCTGGCCGGCGACGTTGCCGCCGAAGCCGTTCGTCGTGATGATCGCCGGGACGGGCGCCGCCGCCGTCGCGCCGACCGGGCGGTAGAGCTCCGCCTCGACCGGGCAGGTCAGGCCGTTGGGCCCGCCGCGGACGGTGAACGTCAGCGGCTGCACCGAGTGCCGACCCGCGGGGCTGGCCTTCCCCGCGACGACCCGCAGGGGCGCTGGTGGCTCCGCCGCCCGGGCGGCGCTCGCGCCGGCCGAGCCGGCGACCGCGATGGTGACGAGCGCCGTGGCACGGCGCACGACGGAACGTGCCTGCATCGATCTCCTCCCCGGTCCGCTCCCGGACCCGAACCGTGATCCCCGTCACGGTTACATCGTCGTAACCTACCACGGGTCGCGAGTGCCGGGGCGCCCGCTGCGCCGCGCCTCGGGCGCGGCCGGGGACCGCGCGACCCGCGACCCGCGACCGCCGCGCCGGGCGCGCCGGGCGGCGCCCGGGACGTAGAATCGGCCGGACGATGCGTCCGGCACCGACCTTCCTCGCGCGCGGGCCCTGGGCCCCGGAGGACGTCAGCTTCGACTGGCGCGCGGAGCCCTACGCGCCGGGCGCGGAGCAGACGGCGGCGGCCGACGCCGCCATCACCGCGCTCCGCGAGCGGTCGAGCCCGAGCCACGACGGGCTCGCCACGCGGCTCGTCGAGCACCGGGTCGACGACGACGGCCGCCTCCACCTCGAGCTGCAGGCGATCCGCTGGGCGCTGCGGTTGCTGCCCGGCGGCGCCGCGCGGTCGATGACCGGCCAGTGCGTCGTGCGCAGCGCCGACGGCCGCTGGCTCGCCGGCCGCCGCGCGGCGTGGGTCGCGACCTGGGCGAACCGCTGGACGCTCGGCGCCGGCGGCGCGGTCGATCCGGGCGAGTCGCCGATGACGACGCTCGCGCGCGAGCTGCAGGAGGAGTGGAGCGTCACCGCCGAGCGCCTGCGCGGCGACGCGCTCCTGCTGCTGCCCAACGACGTCGTGATGTTCGTCGGCACCGCCTGGTTGCCGGAGGGCGCGGAGGTCGTGCGCGACCCCGAGCACGACGAGCACGACTGGTGGCCGGCGGACATCGGGCGCTGGCCGGCCGACGCCGATCCGGCGCTGCGCGCGCTGGCCGAGATGGTCTCGACCCCGGGGTGAGCACGCTCGGCCGGATCCCCGAGCGCCGCGCCGCGCCCCGCTGGGCGCCGCCGTTCGGGCTCATGAAGTGGCTCTCCTTCGCGCACTCCGCGGTCTACCTCGGGCTGCTCGCGTGCTGGATCGGCGGTGTCGACGGCGGCCTGAAGACCGCGCTGGGCTGGGGCCACGGCTGGGGCTGGATCATCATGTGCGTGCTGACCGTGCTCGCGCTCCGGGCCCGGGTGCTGCCGCTGTGGCTCGCGGTCTGCGTCGCCGTCGTCGGCGCGGTCGGGCCGTTCGTCGGCTCGGCGGGATTCGTCGTCGAGCAGCGCCGCCGCGAGCGCGCGGCGGCCTGACGGGGCCCGACTCACCCGGGTGAGTCGGGGGGCGCCCGCGCCGCCGGCGGGGGCCCCGGCACACCGTGCCGCAGGAGCCGGCCCAGCGTGTTCCCGATCACGCTGTCGGATCCCGCTGCGAACGCCCGCCCGAACGGGGTTCTCCCCCGCTCATGGGTCCCTCCGGACCGGTCGTCGGCTCCGAGCGCCGACGCGCGAACGGAGTGCTAGGTTCGAACTCTCATGGCAACAGGCACGACGGTCCCGGTCACCCTCCCGCAGATGGGCGAGTCGGTCGCCGAGGGCACGGTCCTCGAGTGGCTGAAGCAGCCGGGCGACTCCGTGGAGGAGGGCGAGGACCTCGTCGTCATCTCCACGGACAAGGTCGACGCCGAGATCCCGGCACCCGCCTCCGGCGTCCTGTCGGCCGTCCACGCCCAGGAGGGCGACACGGTCCAGTCCGGGTCCGTGGTCGGGGAGATCGACCCGAGCGGCGAGGGCGCCTCCTCCAGCGGCGACGACGCACCCGCCGCGTCCTCGAACGGGAGCGGCGACGTCGCCGACGCCGACGCGGGCTCGGGCGAGCTCGTCGACGTCATCGCGCCGTCCGGCGGCGAGTCGGTGACCGAGGCCACCCTCCTGGAGTGGCTCGTGCAGCCCGGCGACGCCGTCGAGGAGGGCCAGGACCTCGTCGTCATCTCGACCGACAAGGTCGACATGGAGCTCCCCGCGCCGACTGCGGGCGTGCTGGAGGAGCAGCTCTTCGCCGACGGCGACACGATCCATCCGCTGGACGTCATCGGCCGCGTGCGCGCCGGCGCCCCCTCCGGCGGCTCGACGAACGGCTCGGCCGCTCCGGCGGCCGCCGAGGAGGCCCCCGCCGCCGCCTCGAACGGCAACGGCAACGGCGCGGTCCCCGAGGGCGTCTCCGCGTCCCCCGTCGCGGCCCGCGTCGCGTCGGTCGAGGGCGTCGACCTCGCGAACGTCACCGGCTCGGGGCCGCGCGGCCGGATCCTCAAGGAGGACGTGCTCGGCGCGAAGGCCAACGGCGGGCGGTCGGCGCGCCAGGCCAGCCGCACGACGCTGCGGGGCGGCGCCAACGCGCTGGCCAACGGCATGGAGGAGTCGCTCTCCACGCCGACGGCGACCTCGTTCCGCACGCTCACCATCACGACCCTCGACGGCCGCCGCAAGCAGCTCAAGGGCGCCGGGAAGAAGGTCTCCTTCACGCACCTCATCGGCTACGCGATCGCCCGGGCGGCGACCGAGGTGATGCCGGTGATGGCCCACACCTTCGAGCGCGACGAGGACGGCAACGCGATCCTCGTCGACCACGGCCAGGTCAACCTCGGCATCGCCGTCGACGTCGAGCGGCGCGGCAAGCGCACGCTGATGGTCCCGGTGATCAAGGACGCCGGCCGGCTCGGCTTCGACGGCTTCCTCGACGCGTTCAACGACCTCATCGCCCGCGCGCGGGACAACAAGCTCACGCCCGAGGACCTGCAGGGCGCGAACGTCCAGCTGACGAACCCCGGCGGCATCGGCACCGTCGCCTCCGTGCCGCGGCTCATGACCGGCAACGGCACGATCGTGGCCACCGGCTCGATCGCCTACCCAGTCGGCCTCGGGGAGGTCGGCGAGCTCATCGGGGCCGAGAAGGTCATGACGATGACCTCGACCTACGACCACCGGATCATCCAGGGTGCCCAGTCCGGCGAGTTCCTGAAGGTCGTCGAGGAGTTCCTCCAGGGCGAGCACGAGTTCTACGAGCAGGCCTTCGCCGATCTCGGCGCGGACCTCGGCCCGGCGATCGAGAAGCCCCAGCCGAAGCTCTCCACCGTCGGCGCCGGTGCCGGGCCGGCGGCGACCGCCGTCGCGCAGGGCGGCGCTCCGTCGCTCGAGCTGCTGCAGGCGGTCCAGGCCGCGACGTCGCTCGTCCGCGCGATCCGCAGCCACGGCCACCTCGTCGCGAAGCTCGACCCGCTGCACCCCGAGGGCGAGCAGGACCCGATCGACGTCGCCCGCCGGATCGGCATCGACACCGAGCGGCTCGGCCTCACGAAGGAGCTGCTGGGCCAGGTCCCGGCGAAGATCCTGCGCACGTTCGTCGAGGGCGAGACGCTCGCCGACATCCTGCCCGGGCTGCGCGACACGTACTCGGGCACGGTCGCCTACGAGGTCGAGCACATCACCGACAACGAGCAGCGAGTCTGGCTGCGCGAGGCGATCGAGTCCGGCGAGTACCGCAAGCCGCTCTCCCCGGAGAGCAAGAAGCAGCTCCTGAACCGGCTGATCCAGGTCGACCAGTTCGAGCGGTTCATGCAGAAGGCCTACCTCGGCCAGAAGCGCTTCTCGATCGAGGGCCTCGACGTCACCGTCCCGGTCATCGACGAGCTGATCCAGCTGGCCGGCAGCCGCGCCGGCGCCCAGGAGGTCGTTCTCGGCATGGCCCATCGCGGCCGCCTGAACGTCCTGGCCCACAACCTCGGCCGGCCGTACGACGCGCTCTTCACGGAGTTCGAGGGCGGCTCGGTGATCGCCGCGGCGAAGACCGTCACGCAGGAGCTGCAGGGCGGCACCGGCGACGTGAAGTACCACCACGGCGCGTCGGGCCGCTACGACCTGCCGGACGGCAAGTCGGTCGGCGTCGTGCTGGAGAGCAACCCGTCGCACCTCGAGTTCGTCAACCCGGTCGTCGCCGGCGCCGCACGCGCCGCGCAGACCGATCGCGGTCAGCCGTCGGGCCCCCGCGACGAGGACGTCGCGCTGCCGATCATCCTCCACGGCGACGCGGCCTTCCCGGGCCAGGGCGTCGTGGCCGAGACGCTGAACCTCCAGGCGCTCGAGGGCTACAAGGTCGGCGGCACGGTCCACCTGATCCTCAACAACCAGGTCGGCTTCACCACCGAGCCGTCCGACAGCCGCTCCACGCAGTGGTCCTCGGACCTCGCGAAGGGCTTCGACGTCCCGATCATCCACGTCAACGCCGACGACGTCGAGGCGTGCATCACCGCCGCGCGGCTCGCGTTCGCCTTCCGCCAGAAGTTCGGCCACGACGTCCTCATCGACCTCATCGGCTACCGCCGCTACGGGCACAACGAGTCCGACGAGCCGGCGTACACGCAGCCGCTGATGGCCGAGACCATCAAGGCGCACCCGCGCGTCTCCGAGCTCTACGCCAAGCGGCTGGACGAGGAGGGCGTGCTGCCGCAGGCCGAGGCCGACGCGGCGCGCAAGGCGTTCAACGACCACCTCGTGGAGCTCCACGGCGAGGTCAAGCGCAAGGTCAAGGAGTGGCAGGAGGCCGGCGGGTCGATCGACACGTCCGCCACCGGGACGTACCTCATGGACCGCTCGCGGTCCGAGGAGCCGGTGACGAAGGTCGCCGCCGACGAGCTGCGGGCGCTGAACGACCAGCTGCTGCGCACGCCCGAGACGTTCACCGTCAACGCCAAGCTCGCGCGCCAGCTCGAGAAGCGCCGCGACGCGCTCGGCGAGGCCGGCGGCATCGAGTGGGCGCACGCCGAGGCGCTGGCGTACGCGTCGCTCGTCACCGAGGGCATCCCCGTCCGCCTGACGGGCCAGGACGCCGAGCGCGGCACCTTCTCGCAGCGCCACCTCGTCCTGCACGACAGCAAGGACGGGTCGACGTTCACGCCGATCCAGCACCTCGACGCCGCGCAGGCGCCGATGGAGCTCTACAACTCGCCGCTCTCCGAGGTCGCGTGCCTCGGGTTCGAGTACGGCTACTCGCAGGAGGCGCCCGAGGCGCTCGTCCTCTGGGAGGCGCAGTTCGGCGACTTCGTCAACGGCGCGCAGGTCATCGTCGACCAGTTCATCGTCTCCGGCCTCGCGAAGTGGGGCCAGACGTCGCGCCTGACGATGCTCCTGCCGCACGGCTACGAGGGTGCGGGCCCGGAGCACTCCTCCGGCCGCGTCGAGCGGTTCCTGCAGCTCGCCGCCGAGGGCAACATCCGCGTCGCGAACCTCACGACGCCGGCGCAGTACTTCCACCTGCTCCGGCGCCAGGCGCTGATCGAGAAGGCGCGTCCGCTGATCGTCATGACGCCGAAGTCGCTGCTGCGCCTGCCGCAGGCGCGCAACCGGATCGAGCACCTGTCGGAGACGAAGTTCTTCCCGGTGCTCGGCGAGCCCGGCGTCGACCCGGCCGCGGTCACCCGCCTGATCCTCTGCACCGGCAAGGTCTTCTACGACCTGAAGGGGCACGAGCTGCGCGAGAACAACCCGCAGGTCGCGATCGGCCGCGTCGAGCTGCTCTACCCGTTCCCGGAGGAGCACCTCCGCGACCTCATCAACGCCTACCCGAACCTCCGCGAGGTCGTGTGGGTCCAGGAGGAGCCGCGCAACATGGGCGCCCGCGCGTACATGTCGCCGCGCCTGCAGCAGATCCTCCCCGACCACCTGGCGCTCGGCTACGTCGGCCGCCCGGAGCGCGCGAGCCCGGGCGAGGGCTACCCGGCGGCGCACACGATCGAGCAGAACCGGATCGTGAAGACCGCGCTCGACGTCTCCGTGCCGGTCTCGCAGTTCCCGAAGCGCTCGCCCGGCAACCGCTGAGGCCGAGCCGGCGCTCCCGGCTCCCGCTGCTCCCGACGCCCGGCCCGTGCCGGGCGTCGGTCGTTCCGGGGCCGGCGCGTGGGGCCGCGCGGCGGTCGGACGGCGGCGGTCGGACGGCGGCGGTCGGACGGCCACGCTCGGCAGGTCAGCGCTCGGCGAGGCTGGCGCGCGGGTCCCGCGGCGGGGTCCCTGCGCCGCCGTCGGCGTCCGCGCGGTTCGGACGTCCTCGACCGGTCGTCGCGGCCCTGCGGCGGGTCCGGCGCGGCACCGTCGGCATCCGAGGCCCGGGCGTTCGCGACGGCGCTCGTCCCGCAACTGATCCCTGCGCCGCCGTCGGCGTCCGCGTGGTTCGGACGTCCTCGACCGGTCGTCGCGACCGCGCTGGTCGGCCGCGGGTCGACGGTGCCGCGTGCGAGCATCGGGCGATGGCGTGGATCCAGCGCGAGATCGCCCTGCGGCCGCGGCCCCGGGGCTTCCACCTCGTCACGGAGGAGGTGGAAGTCGCGCTGCCGGAGCTCCGCAGCCTCGACGTCGGGCTGCTGCACGTCTTCTGCCGCCACACCTCGGCGGCGCTGACGCTGAACGAGAACGCGAGCCCCGACGTCCGCGTCGACCTCCGACGCTGGTTCGACGACCACGTCCCCGAGGACGGGCCGTGGACCCACACCCTCGAGGGGCCGGACGACATGCCCGCCCACGTGAAGTCCTCGCTGCTCGGGCCCGAGCTCACCATCCCGGTCCGCGACGGTGCCCTCGCGCTCGGCACCTGGCAGGGCATCACGCTCTGCGAGCACCGCGATCACGGTGGCCCGCGTCATCTCGTGCTCACCCTCCAGGGCGAGTAGCCGCCGCCGCGCGGGCCGTGGACCCGGCTTCGCCGGGAGCGAGGCGTCCCGCCGCGCGCCGTGGTTCCTCCGCGTCCGCCGGGGGGGTGTCCGCACGCTCGAACCTCCTCCGCGCCCGCGGGGGGGGGGCGGGTGGCCGCACACCCGAACCTCCTCCGCGTCCGTTTGGAGCGGCACGAGGAGGACGTTCGGCCGCGCCTGTCGCCGGAACCTCCCCGGCGCGCGTCGGGCCGCGGGCGAAGGGGAGGTTCGTGTTCCTCGCGCGCCGAGCCCCGTCCACGTCCGTCCAAGGCGGACCGGGAGGACGCTCCGCTTCGTCCGTCACGCGAGCACCCGCCGGCGCGCGGGAGAACGTAGGCGAGAAGGAACCTCTCGCTCAGCACGGCCCGAACCTCCTCCCCGTCCGCCCGGAGCGACACGAAGAGGACGTTCGGCCCCGCTCGTCGCCGGAACCG
>JALRCL010000443.1 GCA_023268575.1 Patulibacter sp. | reverse complement strand
GGATGGCGAGCGGGCGCTGCTCGCCGAGGACCCAGAGGATCGCGTCGGTGACGTTGCTCTTGCCCGAGCCGTTCGGGCCGACGACGACCGAGACGCCCGGGTCGAACTCCAGGCGCGTGCGGTCGGGGAAGGACTTGAAGCCCTTGAGCGTCAGCGACTTGAGGTGCATCTCACGCGCCGAGGGTGACGAGGGCCTCGCGAGCGGCTTCCTGCTCGGCGAGCTTCTTCGAGCGCCCGCGTCCCGAGCCGACGGTCGTGCCCTCGACCGACGCCTCGACGACGAAGGTCCGCCGGTGCGGCTCGCCGAGCTCCTCGACGACGGCGTACTCGACCGACTGGCAGCGGGCCATGAGCCACTCCTGCAGCCGGCCCTTGTGGTCGCTGCGGTGCTCGAGGGCTCTGCCGAGCTCGGGCGTGAAGGCCTCGACGACCGCCGGGCAGGTGCGATCGAACCCGTGCTCGAGGTAGCACGCGCCGATGACCGCCTCGGTCATCTCCGCCAGCGGCCGCTCGTGACGGATGAGGTCGATCGCCTTCGTGCGCGCGCGGTCCGGCGCGAGCTCGAGGACGAGCTCCGGCAGGCCGAGCCGGGTCGCGACGTCGCGACAGGGGCCGTGGGCGATCGTGCCCGCGCGCACGACCGTCAGGCGGCCGGCGCCGACCCGCTGCTCGTCGAGGGTCCGGTACAGGTGCGACGCGATCGCGACGCCGAGCACGCCGTCGCCGAGGAAGGCGAGGCGCTCGTAGCTGTCGGCGCGGGTCGCCGCCCAGGTGACGTGCGTGACCGCGCGGCGACGCAGCGCCGTCGGCACCGCGTCGAAGAGCCGGCGCAGCGCGCGGACGGAGCCGTCGAGCTCGGGATCGCCTGCGTCGGGCACGACCGGACGGCCCGGCTCAGGCCGTCGCGGGCAGGTGGCGCAGGACGGCGTCGACGGCCTCGCCGACCGTCGTGATCCGCGTGGCCTCGTCCTCGGGCAGGACGATCCCGTGGGTGTCCTCGAGCTCCTGGACGAGCCCGAGCAGGTCGAGCGAGTCCGCGCCGAGGTCCTCCCGCAGGCGGGTCGCCTCGGTGATGGCCGTCGCGTCCACCTCGAGCTCCTCCGCGAGGTGGCCGCGGACGATGTCGAGCACCTCGTCGCGCGTCATGGTCGGTGAAGGCTAGATGATCGGTTCCACGGACCTCGCGGCGGTGGAACCGGCCTCCTAGCCGCGTCCCTCGGCGGGTGCCGCCGTCGCGGCGACCGGTGCCGGAGGACGGCGGAGCGCCCCGGCCGCCTGCAGGTCGTCGTGGACGAGCTCCGTGACGCCGCCCTCGACGCCGCGCGCGGCGCGGACGATCGCCTCGGCGAACCCGTGACGGCTGAAGCGCCCGTGCGGGACGACGCCCAGCGAGCGCAGGCCCAGCAGGTAGGCGCCGCCGGGACCCTCGGGGTCGATCTCGGACTTGAACCGCGCGAGCGCCGGACGCAGCAGCAGGCCGCCGAGCATCGCCAGCGGACTCGACGTCGCCGCCGAGCGCACGCCGCCGACGACCGTCTGCGAGACGCCCTCGATGAGCTTCAGGGCGACGTTGCCGGTGAACCCGTCGGTGACCACGACGTCGGCGGGGCCCGTCGTGACGGTCGTGCCCTCGATGTTGCCGACGAACGCGACCCGGTCGTTGTCGGCCAGCCGGTCGCGCAGCAGGCCGTGGACCTCGACGACGTCGGGCGTGCCCTTCGTCGGCTCCTCGCCGTTGGAGAGCAGGCCGACGCGCGGTCGCTCGATCCCCAGGACCGTGCGGGCCAGCGCGGCGCCCATGAAGGCGAACTGGACGAGGTGCTCGGGGCGCGACTCGACGTTCGCCCCGACGTCCACGAGCGTCACCGGCGTGCGGCCCGGCACGGGCAGCGGCAGCGCGAGCGCCGGCCGGTGGATGCCCTTCGCGCGGCGCACGTGGAGCAGGCCCGCGGCGAGCGCGGGGCCGGTGGCACCGGCGACGACGAACGCCTGAGCCTCCCCCGCGCCGACGGCGCGGGCGACCTGGACGATCGAGGCGTCGGGGTGGGCGCGGACCGCGGCGGCCGGGTCCGGCTCCTTCGCGATCGAGACGGGAGCGTCGACGACCGTGATGCCGGCGGTGTCGCCGACGACCTCGGAGAGGATCGCGGCGGGACCGTAGAGCCGGGACGCGATGCCGTGGCCGGCCGCGATGACGGCGCCCGCGGCGACCTCGGCCGGACCGAGGTCCGCACCGGTGGTGTCGACGGCGACGGTGACCGTCATGGGCGAGCTCCCCCGGAGGCGATGCCCCGGGCGGGGATCAGAACTCGGTCGAGCTCTTCGCGACGACCACGCGGCCGTCGTAGTAGCCGCAGGTGCCGCAGACGCGGTGCGGGATGCGCGGGCTGTGGCACTGCGGGCAGGAGTTGACCGTCGGGCGGGCAGCCTTGTGCTGCGCGCGACGCTTCGCGGTACGGGCGTGCGCTTGCTTCTGCTTCGGGACGGCCATAAGGAGCGGAATGGTAGGCGATCGCGCGTCGCGACGCGTCCTGACCGGACCGCCCCGGGCGGACGGCCGCGCCGCCCGCGCTCAGCCGCGCCGCTCGTCCACGAGCTGGCCCTCGTCGTCGAACTTCAGCGCGCCCAGCGCCGCCCATCGGGGGTCCGGGCCGCGGTCGTGGCGGTGGTCCGGATCCTCGTTGAGGTTCGCGCCGCACTCGGGGCAGAGGCCCTTGCACGCCTCGCGACAGAGGACGCGCGGCGGCAGGCCCAGGACGAACGAGTCGTTCGCCCACCGCGCGAGGTCGACCTCGTCGCCGTCGACGTAGTCGCTCTCGAACTGCTCCTCCTCGTCGCGGCTGGCCTGCGAGAGCTCGCGGGCGTCGACCTCGACGCTCGCGCTCGTCGGCTCGAGGCAGCGCATGCAGGGACCGGCGATCCCGGCGGCGAACCGCAGCCGCAGGGCGTAGCCGCCGCCGACCATCCGGGCGACGTCGAGGTGGACCGACGGCACCGCCGGCTCCGGCGCGTAGCCCTGCTCGCTGAGGCGCACCGCGTCGAGCGGCACCGGCACGTCCAGCCGGCGCCCCTCGCCGGGGACCATCCGCAGGTCGGAGAGGACGATCGGATCCGCCGCGGCCATGGACCCAGGGTAGCGCCGCGCCGGCGGTGCTCCAGTGCTGCGCGGCCGATCGCCGGACGGTTCGATCCCGTCCGGCGAGCACGCGCCCGCCCTGCCTCAGCGCTCGCGCAGCTCCCGCTTCAGGACCTTGCCCGTGGCGTTGCGGGGGAGCTCGTCGAGGAACGTCACCTCGCGCGGGACCTTGAACGAGGCGAGGTGCGCCTTGACGTGCGCCTTCACTTCGTCCTCGGAGAGGCTCGCGCCCTCGTCCAGGACGACGAACGCCCGCAGGCGCGCCCCCCACTCCGCGTCGGGCACGCCGATCACGGAGACCTCCCGCACCGGCTCCATGTCGGCGATGAGGTCCTCGACCTCGCGCGGGAA
>JALRCL010000434.1 GCA_023268575.1 Patulibacter sp. | reverse complement strand
CTCGCCGAGCGCCCCGGGCTGCCGGTGGCGCTCGTGGGCCACTCGCTCGGAGCGATCGTCGCCACGCGCCTGGCGCAGCGCGGCGACCTGCCGTTGCGCGGCCTCGCCCTCAGCGGCCCGGTCATCGGCGGCAACCCCGAGCTGCTGGCCCTCGCCGCGATGGACCCGATCCCCGACGTGCCGATCGATCCCGCCGTCCTCTCCCGGGACCCCGCGGTCGGCGTCGCCTACGCGCAGGACGAGCTCGTCCACCACGGCCCGTTCCTGCGACCGACGCTGCTGGCGATCGGCGCCGCCGTCGACGCGATCGCGGCGGCCGCGCCGCTGCGCGACCTGCCGGTGCTCTGGCTCCATGGCGAGGAGGACGCGCTCGCGCCGCTCGTCCACGCCGAGCCGGCCGTCGCCGGGCTCGGCGCCGCGTCGGTCGAGCGCCACGTCTACCCCGGCGCCCAGCACGAGGTCCTGAACGAGACGCACCGCGACGAGGTCATCGCGGTGCTCGTCGACTTCGTCCGCCGGACCACGGCCTGACGCGGTGCGCGGCGCCCGACGGGCGCCGCGCCGGCCTCCTCACGCCGACGCGCGCAGGAGCGGCAGGACGTCGGTGCCGATCCGCTCGAGCACCGGCGCGGGATCGGCCATCGTCAGCGGCGCGATGACCTCGTCGATCCCGTGGGCGCCGAGCTCGACCACGCGCCGGGCGACCTCCTCGGCGGTCCCGGCGATCGCGAACGACCTGACGATCTCGTCCGGGATCAGCTGCGCGTACTCCGGGCTGTGGAGCCATTCGACGTAGGACTGGCGCTCGCGCGCCTCCGACGAGACGCGCTCGAGCTCGGCGATGAGCTCTCCCAGCTCGGCCGGCAGGTGCTCCGGGGGGATCGCGCGAGCCGCGGCACGGGCGATCGCCGCGGCGAAGCCGCGAACCTCGTCGCGGGCGGCGGCGGGGTCGTCGTCGACGGCGACCGGGACCATCGCGTGGACGCGGTAGCCCTCCATCGTCGTGCCGGCGTCCCCGCGCCCCTCGGCGAGCCGGTCGCGCGCCCAGCCCAGCACTTCCGGGTGCACGCCGAGCTTCAGGTAGACGCCGTCGCCGGAGCGCCCGGCGGCGCGCAGCGACTTCGGGCCGCTCGACGCGAAGACGATCGGCACGGTCGGGCTGGGCCAGCCGAGCCGCAGCGTCGCCTCGCCGTGCTCGACCTCCGCGCCGGACTGCAGGCCGCGGACCACGCGCGCCGTCTCCTCCATCCGGGCGATCGTCGCGCGCTTGCGCCCGATCGACTCGACGGCGGTCTCCCCCGTGCCGATCCCGAGGACCATCCGACCGGGGCCGGCGAGCTCGGCCAGCGACCCCAGGCCGCCGGCGATGACCGCAGGGTGGCGCGTGATGGGGTT
Organism: Patulibacter sp.; assembly: GCA_023268575.1. Classification (GTDB taxonomy): domain Bacteria; phylum Actinomycetota; class Thermoleophilia; order Solirubrobacterales; family Solirubrobacteraceae; genus Patulibacter. Next base: position 920 of record JALRCL010000434.1, on the reverse strand, counting down.
CGTCACGCCGGTCCCCAGGCGGATGGCGCTCGTGCGCTCCGCCGCGAGCGCCAACGCGGCGTACGCGTCGCGGAAGAGGCTCTGGGAGTCCGCGATCCAGAGCGCCTCGAACCCGAGCCGCTCAGCGCTCACCGCGAGGTCGCCGACCTCGGTCAGCGGGCGGTCGGGGTGCAGGCCCACGGCGAGCGTCGGGACGGGTGCCAGGCTCACGAGACCGGCACCTTCGCGAGCACGCCGCCGTCGACGAGCAGCGACGTGCCCGTCACGAACGATGCCTCCTCCGAGGCGAGGAACGCGATCGCCGCGCCGATGTCCTCCGGCGTGCCCATCCGCCCGAGCGGGGCGGCGGCCGCCGAGGACGCCGCGGCGGCCGCCGGGTCGTCCTGCGCGTCGAAGTAGCCGCGGAGGTTCGGCGTGTCGATGTAGCCCGGGCAGACCGCGTTGACGCGGATCCCGACGGACGCGCCGTCGAGCGCCATCGCCTTCGTCAGGGCGAGGACGGCGCTCGGGTGATCTTCCGCGTCGCGCACCAGCGTCCAGCGCGAGCTGACGACGACTTCGTGGCCGGCCTTGGTGAGCTGGCGGATTTCGCCGCTCCAGGAACCCTTGTCGAGTAGTTCCTTCTGCGCGGCCTCGAAGGCGGCGGCGTCGCGATAGAGAAGCTCGGTGACTTGCCGGCCCTTGATTTCCTCGGCGGTCCAGCCGAAGAGCCGCTCCGCGCCCTTGTTCCAAAAAGTTATCCAATGGCCGAGGTCGCGAACGATGATGGCATCCTGCGCGAGGTCAATGAGCTTGGCCTGCTCCAGAATCCGCCGCTCGGCCTTCTTGCGCTCGGTGATGTCGCGGAAGCTCCAGACCCGGCCGACGATCTGGTCGCCGACGCGTTGGGGCTGCGAGTAGTGCTCCAAGATGCGGCCGTC
>JALRCL010000425.1 GCA_023268575.1 Patulibacter sp. | reverse complement strand
GGCGAGCGCGACCGGCGCGCCGTCCAGTCCGTAGGAGCCCCGGTGAACGTAGGCGAGCGGGTCGGGGTGCTCCTCGCCGTCGTCGGTGACCGCCACGGCACCGGTGAGCCGCCCCAGGTCGTAGCCGAACTCCGTGAACGTCAGCCGCTCGACCTGCGGGGCGGTGAGCTCGAGGACGGTGATCCGCACCCGCGTGCCCGGCGAGGGCACGAGGTCGCCGGCGAACGAGCCGTAGCCGGTGGGGAAGGGGCAGGCGACGACGTCGTGATCGGGCAGGGTCGCGGGCGACAGCCGCGCGTCGGCGACCGGGACGCCGACGAGCTTCGTGGCCAGGCGCTGCGCGGAGCCGTTGGCGCCGATCGCCACCACGGCGTAGCGACGGTGGGGGTCGAGCGGGCGATCGGGCTCGACCGCGCCGTCGCGCAGCACGGCCGGGGCGTCGACGCGCTCCCAGGGGTAGCCGTGCGCCTGGTGGATGCGCTGTTCCAGCGGCGCCTCGAAGACCGACGCCATGAGGGGGACGATCCGCTCCAGGAACGGCGGGAGCAGCGCGAGCAGCTCCGCCGTCGGCGTCCGCAGCCGCTCGCGGAGCTGCTCGTCGACGATCGGCGGCCACTCGGTCTCGCAGCTCGGCATCCACGCAGTATCGGGCGTCGACCGGGCGGAGCCGCCGGGACGGGGTCGCGACGAGCGCCGGGCGGCCGCGGGCCGCCCGGCGCGGGGATCACTTCGCGATCAGGCCGAACTGCTGGAGGTACTCCCGTGCAGCCTGCTCGGGGGTCTCCTTGTCGAGGTCGACGCGGGCGTTCAGCTCCTGGATGACGGAGGCGTCGAGCTTCGCGTTGACGGCCTCCACGATCTTCGTCAGGTCGGGACCGGCGGCCTTGGCGGTCGCGTCGCGCACGAGCAGCGTCGAGTTGTACGGCGGGAACATCCCCTTGTCGTCCTGGAGCAGGACGAACCCGTCGCGCTTGTTCTGCGGGTCGGTCGTGAAGACGATCGACACGTCCGCCTGGCCGTCGCTGAGCACCTTGCTGCGCTGGCTCAGCTCGACCGGCACGAACCGCTTGAACTTCAGCCCGTAGACCTGCTGGAGGCCGAGCAGGCAGTCGAGGCGCTGCCGGCACTCCGGCGACCCGTAGAGGCTGAGCTGCCCGGCGACCTTCGCCAGGTCGGAGATCTTCGTCAGGCCGTACTTCTGCGCGGTCGCCTTCGTCACCGCGACCTCGTTGGAGGAGGTGAACGGCGTCGGCGGCTCGGCGACGATGCCGTCCTTGGCGAAGTCCGTCTTCACCTGCTCGTACGCCGCGCCGGCGTCCTTCGGCAGGTCCTCGGTCTTCACGCCGAAGAACGACAGCAGCGCGGTGCCCGTGTACTCGGGGTAGGCATCGACGTCGCCGCCCTTGAGCGACTTCAGCGCGGTCTGCTCGTCGCCGAGGTTCAGCTCCTTGCGGACCTTGTAGCCGCCCGCCGCGAGCGCCTGGGCGTAGACCTCGCCGAGGACCTTCTGCTCGGTGAAGTTCTTCGAGCCGACGATGATCGTCGTCTTCGCGTTCGCGTCGTCGTGCTGGATCGCGGCCGTCGAGGTGGCCGTCGTCGCGCCGCCGCCGGTGTCGCCGCCGTCGTCGTCGCCGCAAGCCGCCAGGGCGACCGCCGCGATGATCAGGGACAGCAGCAGGACGAGCCGCAGGTGCGGGGTTCTCATGGGGTGGTGCCCTTTCGCAGGAGGATCGGCGCGCGCGGACGCCGGACGAGCCGGGTCCGCGCGCGAAGAGGGGCCGGCGTGGCCGCGCGCTGCGCGGCGCCGAGGGAGAGCTCCGCGACGATCGCCAGCAGCGCCACGACGATGGCGGCCGCCAGCCGCCCCGCATCGCCGTAGACCGCCTGGCTGATGATCGGGTCGCCGAGCGTCACGTACCCGGCGACCGGCGCGATCGTGGCCGTCGCGATGACGTTCACCGTCGAGGTCCGCAGTCCGGCGAAGATCAGCGGCAGGGCGAGCGGCAGCTCGACCTGTCGCAGCACCTGGCGCTCCGTCAGGCCCTGGCCGCGCGCGGCGTCGAGGACCTCGGGGTCGACCTGGGTGACGCCGACGTAGGCGTTCGTGAGGATCGGCGGGATCGCGAGCAGGGTGAGGGCCAGCGCGACGTTCGTGAAGCCGACGCCGAGGAAGGCGACGAAGAGCGCGATGAGCACGAGGCTCGGCACCGCGCGCCCGACGTTGCTGACGGTGATCGCGAGGAAGCCGCCGCGGCGCCGGTGACCGAGCGCGAGCCCGAGCGGCAGCGCGACCGCCGACGCGAGGAGGATCGCCGTGACCGTGAGCAGCAGGTGCCGCCCGGTGAGCTCGAGGAACTGGCTCGGGCCGCCGATCTCGGCACCGCCGGTGCGCGACTCCTGCGCGTGGAAGAGGAGCTCGATGGCGTCCCCGAAGACCCCGAGGTCGGCGAGGACGGTCATCGCGCGACCCTCGTCCACGGGGTGAGCGCGCGCTGGCCCGCGAGGACCGCGAGATCCAGCACGATCGCCAGCAGCACGCAGAGGCCGCCGGCCACGAGCACGTTGCTCTTGAAGTTCAGGTCCGCGTAGAGCGGGTCGCCGAGCCCGCCGGCGCCGGCGAAGAACGCCAGCGACGCCAGGCCGACCGTCGTCGTGGCGGCGATCCGCAGGCCGGCGGCGATCTCGGGCACGGCGAGCGGCAGCTCGACGCGCCAGAGCACCTCGCGATCCGTGAGGCCCATGCCGCGCGCCGCGTCGACCGCGTCCGCCGGGACGCCGTCGAGGCCGGCGATGACGTTGCGGAAGATGATCAGCAGCGTGTAGGAGACGAGCGCGATCTCCGCGGTGAGGAACCCGCGGCCCGTGAGCGGCAGCAGCAGGAAGAACAGCGCGAGGCTCGGGATCGTGTAGAGGATCCCCGTCACCTGCACGATCGGCCCGACGAGCCAGCGGCGCCGGTGCGCGAGCAGGCCCAGCGAGAACGCGATCGCGAAGCCGATCGCCAGCGCGACGACGGTCAGCAGCACGTGACGCAGGAGCGGATCGACGTAGCGGTCGAGGTTGTCCGCGATCCAGTCCGGGCAGACGCCGTCGCGCGCGACGCACGAGCCGGCGTCGCCGGAGCGGTCGCGGACGAAGCCCTCGCCGGCCTGGGCCAGGGGCACGGCGATCACGTGGCGGGCTCCGGCTCGGCCGGCGCGGGGGCGGGGGCGAGCTCGCGCGCGACGGCGTCGCTGGAGAGCACGCCGACCACGGAGCCGGCGTCGTCGACCACCGCGGCGTACTGGACCGCGTGGGCCAGCACCGTGCTGAAGGCGTCGCGCAGGACGTCGTCGCGGGAGACGACCGCGACCGGGGACCCGGCGCCGGCGTCCACGCGCGCGCCGGCGAGGTCGTCCTCGTCCAGCCAGGCCACGGGGCGCCCGTCGGGGTCCACGACGAGCGGGTAGGGGACCTCGGCACCGGCGAGTTGCTCGCGGACCCACGCGCTGGGGTCGTCGTGACGCACGAGCGCCGGACGCTCGAGCGGCAGGTCGCGGACGCGGCCGAGCGCGAGCCGCTTGAGCGCGCGGTCGGCGCCGACGAAGCGCTCGACGAACTCGTCGGCCGGAGCGAGCAGCAGCTCGGCGGGCGTCGCGTACTGCGCGAGGTGCCCGCCGGGCCGCATCACCGCGACGCGATCGCCGAGCTTGATGGCCTCGTCGATGTCGTGCGTGACGAAGACGATCGTCCGCGGCTGGGCGCGCTGCAGCCGCAGGAGCTCGTTCTGCAGGCGGTCGCGCGTGATCGGGTCGATCGCGCCGAACGGCTCGTCCATGAGCATCAACGGTGGGTCGACCGCCAGCGCCCGCGCCACGCCGACCCGCTGGCGCTGACCGCCGGACAGCTGGGAGGGGTAGCGGCCGGCGAAGCTCGCGTCGAGCCCGACGAGGTCGAGCAGCTCGGTGGTGCGCGCCGCGATCCGGTCGCGGGACCAGTCCAGGAGCCGCGGCACCGTCGCGATGTTGTCCGCCACCGTCCGGTGCGGGAACAGCCCGGTCTGCTGGATGACGTAGCCGATCTCCCGCCGCAGGTCGGCGGGATCGCGCTCCGCCGTCGGCCGGCCGGCGATGAGGATCCTCCCGGAGGTCGGCTCGATCATCCGGTTGACCATGCGCATGGCGGTGGTCTTCCCGCAGCCCGAGGGCCCGACGAGGACGAGGATCTCTCCCGCCGGGACGGTCAGCGAGAGACCGTCGATCGTTGCGGCGTCCGCCCCTGGATAGCGCTTGACCACCTCCTCGAAGCGCAGCTCGGCAGCAGGGGTGGTGGCCGCGGCGGGACGATCGCCGGCGGGAACGGGAGGGACGGTCATCGGTGGGCGGCGCGAGGGACGGCCCGCACCGCGAGCGAGCCTAGCGCAGCGACAGGCGCCGGGTCAGCTGATTGGCGGATTGTCGATCAGGAATCCGGCCGGGCGCGCGTACGGCGCCTACCGCCGCCCGGCCGCCGCGCGAGCGCTGGCGTGCCCGGCGTCCTCGAGCCGGTCGTCCAGCGGCGCCAGGTCCGCGGGCGCGAGGCCGAGGGCCGTCGCGATGAGCCAATCGGCGAACCACGCGTTCTTCGGGAGCAGCGGCCCATGGAGGTACGTGCCGATCACCGCGCCGCGCACCGCGCCCTCCGCGCCGCTGTGCCCGTCGTTGCCGTGGCCCGACAGCACCCGGCCGAGGGGCGGCTGCCCGTCGGCGAGCACGGTGCGCCCGCCGTGGTTCTCGAACCCCGCCAGCACCCGCGGCCCCCCGGCGCCGGGCAGGTCGACCTCGATCGCCACGTTGCCGATCAGGCGCCCCTCGCCGCGGTCGGTGCGGAGGTCCAGGAGCCCGATGCCGGGCAGGCGTCGCTCGGCGTCCAGCGCGTAGTGGTGACCGAGCAGCTGGTAGCCGCCGCAGACCGCCAGCAGGGCGCCCCCCCGCTCCGCGTGGGCGTGGACGGCGTCGCGCTTCGTCGCGACGAGGTCCTCGGCGCAGAGCGCCTGGTCCCGATCCTGGCCGCCTCCGAGGTACAGCAGGTCGTGCGCGTCGGGGTCCAGCGCGTCGCCGAGGCTCACCGCGGTGAGGGCGAAGCCGATGCCGCGCCAGGCGCAACGACGCTCGAGCAGCAGGAGGTTGCCGCGGTCGGCGTAGATGTTCAGGAGCTCGGGGTACAGGGCCCCGACCCGCAGCGTCCGCTCAGGCATCGGTCGCCTCCTCGTCGGATCCGACCGCGGCGAGCACGACCACCGCGCTGGCGACGTGGTCGGCGGTCGCCGGGACCTCGCGGCGCTCGAGGACCCGCAGCCCGGCCTCGCGGGCCTCGTCCTCCAGCCGCTCGGCCGGCAGCACGTCGAGCGCGATCCGGTCGCCGGAGACGGTCCGCTCGCCGTCGGGCCCGACGATCTCCCGGACGCGCTCCAGGACGATCCGCCCGTCCCCGGCGACCGTCACGGCGACGGGCCGGCTCGCGTAGACGACGCCCTCGTGGTCGCGCATGTCGGGGGCGACGGTCAGCGCGTCGCCCGCGTCGAACGGCTCGACGTCCTCGACGAGCGCGATCGCCACGCGCGCGCCCGGGGCGAGCAGGCCCGGCAGCGCCCGCAGCAGGCCCCGCCGGCCCTCGGCCCCGAGCAGCTGGATCGTCTGCATCGGCGCGAGCACGAGACCGAACCGCTCGGCGAGCCGCGGCGCGGCGGCGTCGCCGACGGTCGCGCCCGCGGGCAGGCTGCGCAGGGCAGAACGTCGGCGGAGCTCCGCGACGAGCACCGGGTCGTTGTCGAGGCCGAGCACCTCGTGCCCCGCGCCGGCGAGGTCGAGCGCCACCCGGCCGGTCCCGCAGCCGAGATCGAGGACCCGCCCGGACGGGCGCTCGGCGGCCATCGCGCGCCAGAGCTCGAGGTCGGCGCGGTACCCGCCGCACTCCAGGTCGTGCCAGCGGACGTGGTCGAGGTCCGCGTCGCGGGCCGCTCCGGCGCCGGGCGCGCTCATGCGAAGGACCCCCGCGCGGCGCCGCGGCGGACGAGCTCCTCGCGCAGCTCGAGCATCGCCGTGTAGGTCGGGATGGCGTGCAGCGGCGCATCGGCGGACGGCAGCGCGGCCACCGCGGCGTCCAGCGCCCCGGCGACGTCGTGCTCGACGACCGCGATCCGGTCGACCGGGACCCCCGCGTACTTCCAACGGACGGCCATCTCGGCGGCCCGGGTACCGCCGCAGGTCACGCGTCGCACCTGCGGCGCGAGCCGCTCGAGGTCGGCGTCCCAGACCCACGAGACGTCCCGGCCGTCGGCGACCCGATCGTTGAGGATCGCGAGCAGGTCGACCGGCTCGTCGGCCAGCGCGAGCGTCCGCGCGACCTCGTTGGCACCGGCCGGGTTCTTCACGAGCAGCAGCTGCAGCGGATGCCCCTCGACCTCGACCGTCTCGGCGCGCCCGAAGGCCGCGCTCGTGGACTCCAGCCCGGCCGCGATCGTCGTCGCGGGGACGCCGAGGACGTGGCACAGCGCGGCGGCGCCGAGCGCGTTGTAGACGTTGTAGAGGCCGGGGAGCCGCAACGCGACCTCGACCTCGACCCCGTCGATTCGCAGCAGGACGACGGAGCCGCGGGTGCCGTCGAGCACGATGCGCTCGGCCGTGACCTGTGGCTGCGGACGCGCGTGGCCGCACTGCGGGCACGCGTAGTGCCCGAGGTGGCCGACGAACGTCGCGGCGTAGTCGTAGGCGGAGCCGCAGACGCGGCAGGTCGTCGCGTCCGCGGCGTGCTCGAGGCCGGGTTCGCCGTGGAGGATGAAGTCGCGGTCGGACTGGGGAAGGCGTTCGAAGGTGCGGTGGATGTCGATGCCGCGCTGGCGGCAGTGGCGGAGAAGGTCGTCCTGGCACTCGGCGGATTGGCCGCTTTGGAAGGGACGGATGACGCCTTCGGAAATCGAGAGGGAGGGATCGGGGAT
>JALRCL010000419.1 GCA_023268575.1 Patulibacter sp. | reverse complement strand
GGCGACGAGTCGCGGCTCTGGGACGCCTGGTCCGAGCGGCTACGCGCGGGCGACCCCTACTTCAACCCGAACCTAGCGCAGGATCGGTTGGACTGCTCGCTCGACGCTGCGAGGATCCGCTAGCCCTGCCACTGCCGGCCGACGAGCCGCGGTCGTGGGGGGCTGGGTGCTGCGGCGCGCAGGGCCGTCGTCAGCTCGCGTCGGCCACGAGGACGTCGACGAGCCCCGGGAAGCGCGCGTCGAGCTCCTCGCGCCGGAGGCTGATCCGCCGTTCCGTCCCGACCGGGCGGACGCGCGTCAGGCCGGCCTGGCGCAGCAGGCGCATGTGGTAGCTGCCGGTCGAGGCCGGCATGCCCAGGGCGTCGCAGAGCTCCCCGCACGGCCTCTCTCGGCCGTCGGCCAGCAGGCGCACCATCGTCAGCCGCACCGGCTCGCCGAGCGCACGGAGGACCCCGGGGAGGTCGACCTGGTCGATCGGCGGGACGGGGAAGCGGTCAGGAGCCTGCACGGACGACACGACCCCATGCTACAACTCTTCTTCCAAAGGTTTGGAAGTATCGCTTCAGCGGCTGTGCGCCGCGTCCGCGATGCCGATCGCGTCCCACGATCGCGCCCGCGAGGGCCCGAGCCCGTCCCGTCCCGCCAGCAGGAGGAGCACCATGCCCAGTTCCGCCTCCCCCGCCGTCCCGATCGCGGCACCGACCACCGCGCTGCGCGCCACCCGGCGGCGGGAGCTGCCGCCACGCCTCGCCTACCTCCACGCCGGCGCGGTCATCGGCATCGCGCTCTTCGCGTCCGCCACCCCCTCGCCGCTCTACGAGGTCTACCGCGCGGAGTGGGGCTTCTCGACCTTCATGCTCACGGTCGTCTACGCGCTGTACGCGCTCGGCGTCCTCACCGCCCTCCTGCTCGTGGGGCGGATCTCCGACGAGGTGGGCCGCCGGCCGGTCCTGCTCGCCTCCCTGTCGGCGCTGCTCGTGGCGACCGGCCTCTTCCTCGCGGCCGACGGCCTCGGCTGGCTCATCGCGGCCCGCACGCTCCAGGGGCTGGCGACCGGCGCGGCGCTCGGCGCCGCCAGCGCGGCGCTGCTCGAGCTGCACCCGCGGCGCGACCCCGACGCCGCCGGACTGGCCAACGGGGTCTTCAGCGCCGGCGGGATGGCGAGCGGCGCCCTGATCGCCGCGCTGCTCGTGCAGTACGCCCCGGCGCCGGAGCGGCTGCCCTACGTCGTGCTGCTCGCGCTGTTCGGCCTCCTGCTCGCGGGCGCCGTCGCGATGCCGGAGCCCGTCGCCGACCGCCGGCCGCTGCGGATCCAGCCACAGCGCCCGAGCGTCCCGCCCGCGATCCGGCGGCGGTTCCTCCTGGCGGCGCTCGGCGTGCTGTCGTCGTGGTCGATCGGCGGGATCTTCCTCTCGCTCGGCCCGAGCCTCGTCGCCCACCTGCTGGAGACCGACAACCACCTCAGCGGCGGCATCGCGATGACCGCGCTGGCCGGGTCGGGCGCCGTCGCGCAGGTGCTCTTCCACCGCGCGGCGCCCTGGCGCGCCGCGTCGCTGGGCTCGATCGCCCTCGCCGGTGGCATGGCCGTGATCGTCGTGGCGATCTCCGCCGATCTCGCCTGGCTCTTCTTCGCCGGCGCCGTCGTCGCCGGCATGGGATTCGGCGTGGCGTTCCTCGGCGGCCTGCGGCAGCTCATGGCGGTCGTGCCCGACCACCACCGCGCCGAGGTGATGTCCGCCTTCTACGTCGTCGCCTACGCCGCACTGTCGGTCCCCGCCCTGCTGGCGGGGCTCGTCGTCCGGTCCTGGGGACAGGTCACGACGTTCCAGGTCTTCGGCGCCGCGGTCTTCGTGCTCGCGCTCGTCGTCGCCGTCGAGGCGTGGCGGACCCGCCCGGGCGCGGAGGCGCCCGTCGTCGCCGCCTGAACGCGGATCCCGGCCGGCGCGGTCGCCGCCGCGCCGCATGCCGAGGCACCGCTCGGGCGCGGGGCCGACGGACCCCGTTGCGGGGTCAGTCGAGCGTTACGAGCTCCTTGTCGAGCGTATTGAGGACGTCGCTGCCGCCCTCGGTGACGACCGCGAGGTCCTCGATCCGGACGCCGAGCTGGCCGGGCAGGTAGATGCCGGGCTCGACGGTGACGATCTCCCCCGCGCGCAGCACGCCGCTGCCCCGCGGCGAGAGCGTCGGCGCCTCGTGGACCTCGAGCCCGACCCCGTGGCCGAGGCCGTGCCCGAAGTGATCGCCGTAGCCCGCCGCCGCGATGAGCTCGCGGGCCACCGCGTCGACGTCCCGGGCACCGGCGCCCGCCTGCACGGCCGCGAGCGCCTGGCGCTGGGCGTCCAGCACGATCCCGTAGATCTCGTGCTCGAGGCCGTCGACCGGACCGGTCGCGATCGTGCGGGTGCAGTCCGAGCAGTAGCCGTCGAGCGTCGCACCCCAGTCGACGGTGAGCAGCACGCCGGCCGGGATCGGCACCTCGCGCGGCGAGGCGTGCGGCAGCGCGCCGTGCTCGCCGGCCGCGACGATCGAGTCGAAGCTCGCCCCGCTGGCGCCCAGGCGGCGCATCGCCGTCTCGAGGTCGAGCGCGAGCTCGCGCTCGGTGCGCCCGACGACGGGTCCCTCGAGCACGACCTCGACGAACGCCGCGTCGGCGAGCTCGGCCGCCGCCCGGATCCGGCGGACCTCCTCGGCGTCCTTCACCGCGCGTGCCCGGCGCACCTGATCGCCGCCGGCCACGAGCTCCACGCCGTCGGGCAGCGCGTCGAGCAGGCGGCGGTGGGCGGCGACGGTGACGTGCGCGTCGTCGAAGGCGACCCGCGCCGTCCCCGCCGGCAGGTGCGACGCCACGCCGGCGCCGGCCAGGTCGCGCCCACCGTCGATGCGCTCCCAGGCGGAGGGCAACTGCTCGGCGGCCTGCGCGACGTAGCGGAAGTCGGTGAGGAAGCGCAGCACCGGGCCGTCGTCGCCCGGTCCCACGATCGCGACGGCGTTCGAACCGGTGAACCCGGTCAGCCAACGGATGTCGTGGAGGTCCGTGACGACGAGCGCGTCGAGGTCGGCGGTGGCGAGGTCGGCGGCGATCCGCGCGCCCCGGTCGGCGGGAACGGTCATGGCGTGGGGAGGTCGGTCGGGGTCGGACTGTCGGTCGAGGGGGCGGCGTCGTCGGCGCTCGCCGACGACGGGGCGACGCTCGCCGGTTCCTCCGGCGTCGCGTCGGCAGGGGTCTCCGGCTCGTCCGGGAGCAGGTGGCCGGAGAGCGCCTCGAGCGCCGTCCGGTAGCCCGCCACGCCCTGACCGGACACGGTCGCCAGGCAGAGCTCGGAGATCACGGAGCGCCGGCGCCACTCCTCGCGGCGGCCGACGTCGGAGAGGTGGACCTCGACGGCCGGGAGGCTCGCGAGCTCCAACGCGTCGTGGATGGCCCACGAGTAGTGGGTCCAGGCGCCGGGGTTGAGGATCAGCCCGTCGACGAGGCCCTCGGCGCGGTGGAGGTACTCGACGAACGACCCCTCGTGGTTCGTCTGGAAGAACCGCACGGCCCAGCCGAGCTCCGCCGCCCACGCCTCGACCTGACGCTCGAGGTCCCGCAGCGACCCGGCGCCGTAGTGGTCCGGGTTGCGGCGGCCGAGCTGGTCGAGGTTCACGCCGTGCACGACGGCGACCCGGATGCGACGCATGCGGCTGATCCTCGCAGGTGGCGGCCTCCGGGCCGGGACGACCGGCGACGCGGTCCCCCCGGACCGGAGGTATTCGGGTTGCCGAAGATTCGGGTACCCGAATGCTGTACGCTGCTCATGTTCGGGTACCCGAACTCATGACAGTCCCCCCCGAAGAAGGAACAGCGATGCTCTCGCTCACCCGCCGCCGGCTCGCCGCTGCGGCCGTCACCGCCACTGCCGCCGCTGCGCTCGCCGCGCCCGTCGCTGCCTCGGCCGCCGTGCCCGCCACCGTGAGCTCCGTGACGTGGAACGTCCGCACGAGCTGGGTCAACTACGTGACGAACCCCGCCTGGACCCTCGGGTTCTCGCAGGGGACGGTGTCCCGCACCTCGAGCAACGGCGGCACGTCGACCGTGGCGCCGGGATCGGCGACCACCTCGTGGTCGAGCCCGTGGACGAACTACGCGTACAGCTACCGGTTCGCGAAGAGCACGGATTCGGGCTCCCCCCGCACCGTCGTCGTGCGGGGCGGCCTGGACTTCGACCTGCCGGCCCACTCGATCGACGTCTCCCTGAAGGACCTGAAGGTCGAGGAGAACGCGTCGGGCGCCGAGAAGCTGCTCGTGGACGCGACCTACGTGCCGCTCGGCGGGACGACCCAGTCGCTCGCCGACGCCCACGCGTTCGACGTCGCGGACGCCCCGGACTCCAGCGGTGCGTACGCGGTGACGCTCACCGCTACCGGCGCGCAGATCTTCAACGGCGGCTCGAACGGCAGCTACGCCGCCGGCGACGCGTTCGGCTCCGTGACGTTCAACTGAGGCTCCGCCGCGTGCCCGCGCCCGGCCGATCGTCGCCGGGCGCGGGGGCGCGCTCGGGCGCACGCCCGCGCCGCCTCGCCCCTCCCCGTGCTCCCCGACCCGAAGGCCCGATGCACTCCCTGATCTCCTCGCGCGCACGTCGACGCTCGGCGCTCGCGCTCGTCGCCGTCGCCAC
>JALRCL010000414.1 GCA_023268575.1 Patulibacter sp. | reverse complement strand
TGCTCGTCTCACGTGGGGTGACGGTCGTCGGGGCGCCGCGGCGCGTCGGGACCGACGGCGTGAAGTTCGCCGTCGCGGGCGGGCAGGGGTCCCTCGAGGCGATCGCGTGGGGGCTCGGCCCGCGCGCGGCGCTGGTGAAGGCCGGCGCCCGCCCGAGGGCCTCCCTCACGTGCCGGCGCGCTCGAGGATCCGCAGGGCGCGATCGAGGACGGCGTGCGCGTCGTCCCGGTCCCGCGTCGCGAGCAGCCGCACGACGGCCCCGTCGACCCCGACGAGCAGCAGGTCGCGCACCTCGTGGATCCGCTCGCTCGTCGTGCCCGGCGCCGCGCCGCGCTCGAGCGCCACGGTCCAGGACGCGACCCAGCGGCGGTAGGTGTCGGCCGCGAGGTCCGGCGCCGCGCGATGGGCCCAGAGCAGGAGCTCGTAGTGGCCGGCCGCGGCACCGGGCTGCGCGTCGGCCCAGTCGACGATCCGCTCGGCGATCGCGCGCGCCGCCCGCTCGACGCCCGCGCCCGGCGCGACCCACTCCGGGACCGCGGCGAACGACGCGTCGAACCAGTGGGCGTAGACCGCCGCGAAGAGCTCGCGCTTGCTGCCGAACGCGTAGTGGATGAGCCCGAGCGGGACCTCCGCCTCCTCCGCGATCCGTCGGATCGACGCCCGCTCGACGCCTTCCCGAGCGATCACCGACGCGGCGGCGGCGACGATCCGCGCGGTCCGCTCCGCCTCGTCCATGCGCCTGGCCACGGCGGCAGTCTCGCAGCGGCCGTCGCCGACCGCTGCCGCCGCTAGTCGCCCGCCGCCGGTTGGCCCACCCGCGGCCGGTCCTCGTCGGCCTCGGGCCCCGACCGGTCGCGGAGCGCGAAGCTCACCCAGAGCGCTCCGGCGAGACAGAGCACGGACCCGATCCCCGCCGAGAGCGCCATGCCGTCGGAGAACGCGGCGTTCCCGCTCGCCAGGAGCGCCCCGCCCACGTCGGCCGGCAGGCCGTCGGCCACGGCGATCGCCCCGCCGAGGCTGTCGACCGCCGCCTCGCGCTCGCGCTCGCCGAGACCGGGCGGGACCTCGACCCCGCGGCGGTAGAGCGCGATGCCCGCGGTCGCCAGCATCCCGATCCCGAGCGCGAAGCCGAACTCGTTGCCGGTCTCCGAGAGGGCACCCGCGGATCCGGCCTTCTCCTCCGGGGCTGCTCCGACGATGAGGTCGGCGCAGAGCGCGAACATCGGCCCGAGCCCGACCCACAGCAGGCCGTAGCCGACGAGTCCGAGCAGGAGGCTCTCGGTCGCGGCGAGCGCGACGAGGCTCGCGAGCGCTACCCCGGCCACGAGCATGCCGCCGGCGATGACCGACGCCGGCCGGAACCGCTGCGCGAGGGTCGGCCCGAGGAAGGTCGAGAGGATGCCCGCGACGGTGGGCAGGATGAGCCAGGCGCCCGCCTCGAGCGCCGAGTAGCCCAGCACGAGCTGGAGGTACTGCGCGATGAAGAACTGGGTGCCCCCGAGGGCGATCACCGCGATCGTCTGGGTGCTGAGGGCCGCCGCGACCTTCTGATTGCGGAGCATCGCGAGATCGAGCAGCGGGTGCTCGAGCACGGCCTGCCGCCGGACGAAGAGGGCCACGAGCGAGACGCCCACGAGCAGCGTCCCGGCGGTGACGGCGTCCAGGCCGTCCTCGGCCGCGTGCTTGAAGCCGTAGATCACCGCGACCACCCCGAGCAGCGACAGCGCGACGCTCGCGAAGTCGATGCGCCCGGCGTCCGGGTCCTTCGCCTCCGGCAGGAGGGGGCCGGCGAGGACGAGCAGCGGCAGGAGGAACGGCACCGCGATGAGGAAGACCGACGACCACGAGGAGAGCTCGATGACGAGGCCGCTGGCGATCGGCCCGACGGCCATGCCGCCGAACCAGGCGACCGCCCAGACGGAGATCGCCACGAGCCGGTGCTGATCGGTGACGAACACCGTGCGGATCAGCGCGATCGTCGACGGCGCGATCGTGGCGCCGCAGACTCCGAGCAGCGCCCGCGCCGCGATCAGGCCCTCCGCGCTGTCCGCGAGCGACGCGAGCACGGAGAACGCGATGAACCCGCTCATCCCGATGAGCAGCAGCCGTCGGCGGCCGATCCGGTCCCCGAGGGTCCCCATCGTGATGAGGAAGCCCGCGACCATGAAGCCGTAGCTGTCGACGATCCAGAGCAGCTCGGAGCTGCTGGGCTCCAGCTCGGCGCTGAGCTCCGCCACCGCGAGGTGGAGCACCGTCATGTCGAGCCCGACGATGAACGCGGGGATCGCCAGCACGAGCAACGCCAGCCACTCCCGCCGCCCCGGCTCCCAGTCTGCGCCGCCCGTGCCCTCGGTCCCCATCGGTCTCCCCCTGATTCTTGGACGATCGTCCTGAACGATTGTTCAAAACATACACGTCGTTCGAGAAGTGCGGACCGGATGCGCGAGAGCGGCGTGGCGTACGCTCCCAGCCGCGTGGCTCCCCCCGACGCGCCCCTCGATCCGTTCGGCCGCCGGGCCGCCGAGTCCTCGCCGACCTTCGCGTCCGGCTCCGGCACGCCGCCCCCGCCCGCCCGTCCGGCGCGCTCCCACCGCAGGGCGCGCGTCGCCGGCCGGCTGTTGGCCGTCGTCGCGCTGCTCGCCGCCGGCGGAGCCGCGGTGGCGGCCACCATGCGCCACGCCGTCGACACCGGTGCGAGCCAGTCCCGCGCGCTGGCCTTCGCGCTCGCGTCGGACCCGCTCGGGCCCCGGTCGCTGTTGCGGCCCGCGGAGCTGCGCCGCGCGCTCGACGACGCCGCGCCGGACGTCCGGACGGACGAGCGCGTCGCAGGGCTCACCGCCGGGCCGGAACGCCTGCTGCTGACCCTCATCGGCGACGGCGGCGCGCGGCGGTGGTTGCGGATCGGCGTCAGCGGCGACCGTCACGAGACGTCGCTGCCGAGCGCCACCGGCGACGAGCCCGGCGTGCGCCTCGGGGAGCTGCGTCCCGAGCCCGCGCTCCGGGCGCTCGCGCGGCGTCTGCAGCAGCTCGGCCCGGCGGCTCGCGAGCCGACCGCGACCCTCGCGATCACCACGCGCACGAGCGTCTCGCTCGGAAGCGACCTGGCCATGCGCACGGCGACGAGCCGGCAGCTGCGGTGGGTGCTCACCGTGCAGGGCGTTCCGGCGGCCGACCGCTCGATCACCGTCGACGCGCGCGGGCGAGTGCTGCGGTGAGCGCCAGGAGGTCCGCTCCGCCGTGGCGCCGCGCGGTGCTCGGCGCGCTCCTCGTGGTCGCCGCGGCGTGCCTGCTGAGCTGGGCGGCGTTCCAGGTCGCGCGCGGCCCGTCGGAGTGCGGCGGGGACGCGGGGGACTGCCCGCCGGGGTTCGCTCCCGCGCTGCTCGGCGGCGTCGCGGCGCTCCTCGTGCTCGGACCGCTCGGCGTCGCCTTGCTCGCCGGTCGCCGGGGCCTGCCGGGCACGGGCCTGGCGCTGCTGCTCGGCGCGGTCGCGGCGGGCACCTACGTCGCGCGGTTCGAGGCCGCGCCGGTCACCGACGCGACCGTCGCGACGTGGATCGTCGTGGGGGCGTTCGGCGTGCCGGCCCTCCTCGCGCTGCTCGCCGGGCTCGCGGCCGCCGTGGTGGACCGCCCGCCGCCGGCCCCGCCACCGCGTCCGGAACCGGGCGCCGGTGCCGCGCGACCATCGGCGCGCCCCGGTGCGCCGGCCGAGCTCCACGCGCTGCTCGTCCACGGCCTCGCCACCGGCGCGCTCGGCCGTGCTCCGCAGGCGGGCACGGGGCCGTCGACCGAGCAGGTCTCGCAGCTCCTGGACCTCCACCGCCGCGGGGTGCTCGACGACGAGCAGCTGCGCGAGGCGCTCACCGCGCTGCGCCGGATCCGCTGACGCTCGGGCCGCCGGCCGGCGCCTCCGCGGCGAAGGCCCCCGCGTCGACGAAGCGGCCGTCGCGGCGACGCGCCGACCGCCGGAGGGCGACGATCGCGGAGGGACCGAAGAGCAGCGCGAGCACGAGGTTGCCGCCCGCGTGGGCGAGGTCGTACGGCAGCGCCGTGCCGAGGAGGAAGAGCAGCCCCTCCGACGGGTCGCTCGAGAACGTCAGCCAGGTCGCGAGGTTCATGACGAGCCCGAACAGGAGCCCCGCCGCGGCGCAGGTGAGCGCGAGCGTCCAGCGACCGGCGCGCCCCCGCGTCACCGTCCCGAGACCCGCTCCGATCAGGCCGCACAGCCCCCAGGCCAGCATCTGCCAGGGGGTCCAGGGCCCCTGACCGAAGAGGAAGTTCGACGTGAGCGCGGCGAACGCGCCGACGGCGAACCCGGGGGCGGGCCCCAGCACGAAGCCCGCCACGAGGACGATGTCGGTCGTCGGCTTGACGTTCGGCAGCGGCGCGAACGCCACCCGGCCGATCGCGGCGAGCGCCGCGAGCGTCGCCACGAGGGCGAGGACCCGGGGCGAGGGCCGCGAGCGCTCGTACCAGCGCAGACCGAGGAGCACCGCGCCGCAGGCCACGCCGAGCGCCGGCAGCAGCCAGCCGCTCACGGGCGCGCGCTCCCGCTCGCCGCCTGCTCGCCCACGAGCAGCGCCGCGCCGTCCTCCGGCGTCAGCGGCGGAGGACCAGGGACGCGATCGGCGAGCACGCGCGCCGTCTGCGTCCCGAAGTACCAGCCTCCGGAGAGCACCTCCTCGGCGGGGCCGTCGGCGGCGACCCGCCCGTCGATGAGCAGCAGCGCTCGGTCGGCGACCTCGGCCGCGAACTCGACGTCGTGGGTCGCCACGAGGATCGCGACGTCCTCGGCGGCCAGCGCGTCGAGGTGGCTCCCGAGGCGCCGGCGTGCGGCGCCGTCCATCCCGCGGGTCGGCTCGTCGAGCGCGACGAGCGCCGGCCGCTCGGCGCCGCCGAGCGCCACCGCGAGCGCCACGCGCTGCCGCTCGCCGCCCGAGAGGTCCCCGGGGTGGCGGTCCGCGAGGTGCGCGACGCCGGCGCGCTCCAGCGCCGCCGGGTCCGCCTCGTCGGCCACGCGGTCGTGGAGCAGGTGATCGCCCGGACGCTGCGCGAGGAGCCCGATCCGCCCGCCACGGGCGATCCGCCCCCGCGTCGGGTCGTGGAGCCCCGCGAGGGTCCGCAGGAGCGTCGACTTGCCCGCGCCGTTGCGTCCGAGCAGCGCCACCCGCTCGCCTGGCGCGATCCGCAGGTCGACGCCGCGCAGGACCGCCGGCCCGTCGGGCAGCTCGAGCCAGAGACCCTCGGCCGCGACCGCGGCCGGTGCGTCGACCGTCCGCCCCCGCCGGAGCCTCCGGCGGAGCAGGCCGCCGCCGCGCGCCGCACGCTCCTGGTCCGGGACCGGCCGGGGCCCGGCGCCGCCCGCCGGCGCGGTGCCGGCGAGGGCGGGCTCCGGGGCGTGCCCCACGCCCGGCTCGGCGGACCCGGGCGCGACGCCGGCGCTCCCCAGGGGCTCGCCGTCGAGCGCCTCGCGCGCGGTGCGGACGCCGAGCGGCAGCGGCGTCCGTCCCGCGAGCGCGAAGAGCCGCGCCGCCGGAGGCAGCAGCTCCGGCGCGTGGACGGCGGCCCAGTCGAGGAACGCGACCGGCGTGCCGTCCCAGGCGACCCGCCCGGCGTCGAGCACGACGACCCGGTCGACGTGGTGCAGGCAGCGGTCGAGCCGGTGCTCGGCGACGATCGCCGCGATCCCCTGCTCCTCCGCGAGCCGGCGCAACAGCCACAGCAGCTCGTCGCCGGCGACCGGGTCCAGCTGCGAGGTCGGCTCGTCGAGCAGGAGCAGCCGGACCGCGTCGCGTCCGGTGCCGCCGGCGGCCAGCGCGGCCCCGAGGGCCACGCGCTGCAGCTCGCCGCCGGAGAGCGCGTGGACGCTGCGGTCGAGGAGGCGCTCGATCCCCAGCGCGAGGGCGACCTCCTCGACGGCGCGCGCGATCGTCGCCGGCGGCGCCCCCCGGAGCTCCAGCGGCAGGCTGAGCTCCGACCGCACGCCGTTGAGGACGACCTGCGTCTCAGGGTCCTGCAGGACGGTCCCGACGCTGCGGGCCAGCGCGCCGGGCCGCGCGTCGCGGGTGTCGGTGCCGGCGACGACGACGTGCCCGGCCAGCGTGCCGCCGGTGTGGTGCGGCGCCAGGCCGCAGGCCGCGTGCAACAGCGTCGACTTGCCCGAGCCCGACGCGCCGGCGAGCAGCACGAGCTCGCCGGGCGCGATCCGCAGGTCGACGTCGACGAGCGACGCCGGCGCGCCGTCGACGTGGCGGAAGGAGACCCGCTCGAGGCGCAGCAGCGGCGCGGCGCTCACCGGTCGCCCCCGGGTCCGGGCGCGGGTGGGTGGACGCCGGCCGCGCGGACGCCGGTTCCCGGGAGCAGCGCGGGCACGAGCGCCAGGACGACGAGGAGGCCGCCGAGGGCGAGCGTGCCGCCGCCCAGCGGGAGGTCGAGCTCCGGCAGCGCCGTCATCCGCAGGGCGCCCGTGGCGAGCGCCACGACGGTCGCGGCGAGGAGCAGCGCGGACGCGACGGCCACCGCCCGGTCGTGTCGCGACCACGGCGCCGCCGGCGTCGTCGGCCGGACGCCGAGGCCGTGGCCGCGCAGCTCGATCGCAGCGGCGAGGTCGCCCGCACGGTCGAGGGCGGAGCCGACGACCGCCCGCGCGACGAGCGCCCGGGCGCCCCGATCGTCGTGCGCCCCGGGCGTCCCGGGTGGCCGCAGCGCGCGGGCGTCGGCCATCCGCCGCCCGTCGCGCGCGAGCACCGGGACGACCCGCAGCGCCAGCGCCGCCGTGAGCGCGGCCGCCGGCCAGCGCGGGCGGAGCGCGCGCAGGAGCGCGTCGGGGTCGACCGCGACGAGGAAGAGGAGGCTCAGCGGCAGGAGCACGAGGAGCCGCAGCGCGAGGGTTCCGCCGCTGACGAGCGCCTCCAGCGTCACGTCGACCTGCCCGAGCACCGGCAAGTGGCCCAGACGCGCGACCACCGTCAGGCCGTCGCGCACGACGAGCCCGTTGACGAGCACGACGAGCAGCGCGAGCGGCAGGCCCAGCAGGAGCGCGCGTCGCTGGACCGCACCGGCACCGGCGCGCGCCCCGACCGCGAGGACCGCGAGCACGAGCGCCGCCAGGACGAGCGGGTGCGTGACGGCGATCGTGGCCCCGGCGACCGCGACGCACCACGCGGTGGCGACCGCGGGGCGCGCCGCGCGCAGCGGATCGCCACCCGGACGGTGCCCGACCCCCGCCACGGCGTCGAGGATCCGATCGGTCGGCGGCCGCCGGGACCGCCGACCGGCGCGGCGGGGTGCCACGAACGCGCCCGTCGCAGACGTTCGGTCGCCGCCCGGGCCGGGAAGCTGCTGCGATCGGTGGTCGGCCGGGACGACGGTCCCCGCGGTGCTGCGCATGCGCACGGTCTCCCCATCCCCGAGGGGTCTCGACGTGGACGGACCGGGCCGGTCTCCTGGCTCGCGCCCCCGGTCCCCGCGCCTTCCCGGGCCCGGCCGGCGCATCGGCGGGGCGGTCCCAGTGGCCGCACCTCGCGGGTGCCGGCGGCGATCGGATCGGGCGCTCACAGTGGCGGGTCCGCGCCGGTCTCCCACCGGTCTTCCCTCGCCGCGCTCCGCTTGGAATCTGCCGCGGACGGTACCAGCGCGACACCGCCCCTCGTCGTCGCGGTCCGCGACGCCGACGCGGCTCTTGAACCTTGGAGAGGTACGCCTCTGTATGGCGATCAGGTACAGACCAGAATGATCTTCCCATACCATGTCGAGGGTGAACCCGTTCGAGTACCAGCGACCGCTCGATCCGACCGTCCTGATCGACCGGCGCGCCGAGCTCGACGCGCTCCAGCGCGCCGCGGCCGACCGCGTCGCGGTGCGCCTCGCCTCGCCGCGCCGGTTCGGCAAGACGACGCTCCTCGGCGCGCACCTCGCGGCGATGCGCGACGCCGGCCACCACGCGGCCCTCGTCGACCTCGATCGCGTCGCCACGGTCGTCGACGTGCTCGACCGGATCGCCGAGGGGCTGCGGCAGCTCCCCGGCGTCGGGCCGGGGACGATCGCCGCGCGGCTGGCGCGGATCGGCCTGACCGTCGGGCCCGCCGGCATCCAGGTCCAGCTCGCGCCCCGGGGCGCCCGGGCGACGCCGAGCCCGGACGACGCGCGCGCGGCGATCCGCGACCTCCTGCGGCTGCCGGCGGACCTCGCCTCCGGCGGGGACCTCGTCGTCGTGGCCTTCGACGAGTTCCAGGACCTCCTGACCGCCGACGAGCGCCTCGACGGCCTGCTGCGCTCGGTCATCCAGCACCAGGGCGACCGGGTCGCGTACCTCTTCGCGGGGTCCTCCCCCTCGATGATGCGGACGCTGTTCGGCGATCGCGAGCGACCGTTCTTCGGCCAGGCGCGCCCGGTCGAGCTCCCGCCGCTCCCGCTCGAGGAGACGACGCGCGAGGTGCTCGCCCGGATGCCGGCGCCGGAGGACCCGCGCACCGCCGACGCGACCGCGCGGATCGTCCAGGCAGCAGGCGGCCATCCGCAGCGCACGATGCTGCTGGCCTTCCACCTGCACGAGCTGCTGCGCGACGAGGAGCCGGCCGATGACCTCGCCGCCGCCGCGTGGGCGCGTGCGCTGCGCGAGGTCGACGACGTCTGCGCGGCGCTCTGGTCGACGCTCTCTCGGCCCGAGAGAGCCGTGTGCTCCGCGGTCGCCGATGGCCTGGCCGCGACGTCGACGACCGCCGCCGAGCAGCACCAGATCTCGCGCTCGACGCTGCAGAGCACGACCGAGCGACTCGTCGCCGACGGCCAGCTGCTGCGGCGCGGCGAGCGCCGCCGCGTCGAGCTGCTGGATCCGCTGTTCGCCGCGTGGCTCCGCGACCGCTGAGGCCGCGGCCGACACGAGAAGCAGGGCGGGGCCCGGCCCCTCTCCCCTCAGCGGTGACGGAACTCCGCGGGGCGCTTCTCGACGAACGCCGCCATCCCCTCG
>JALRCL010000259.1 GCA_023268575.1 Patulibacter sp. | reverse complement strand
GTCGCGCGGCGCCGCAACGCGTGGGCGATGGCCGAGGTCGCATGGCTCGCGCTCTACGGCCCGCCGACGGCCGCGCACGACGCCTGAGCGCGGGTCCGCCGACCCGCGGGGGCTCGTCGCCGTCGACGGCCGGTCGATCGTCGGCGGATCCGGTCCGGGGCGCGCGGCGCGCCCGGCCGTCGGCGGTACGCTGCCGCGGGCCCCGCCTCCGCTCCGATGCCTCGTCCCGCTCAGCCTCCCGAGGTCCGCCACGCGATCCGTCGGGAGCGTCTCGCTCGCCGACTGCTCGTGGCCATCGACGACCTGCTCGTCGAGGCCGGGTCGTTCCGCGCCGTCACCATCGACGACGTGATCAGCGCGGCGGGCGTCGCCCGCTCGACCTTCTACCGCTACTTCGACGACAAGGCCGAGCTGCTGCTCGAGCTGAGCGGCTCGGCGGTGGAGGAGGTCATCGAGGCCGCGAACCGGCTGCTGGGATCGCCGACGCCGAGCACGCGCGAGGAGCTCTTGGAGGTGGCGCGCGAGACGGTGGCCGTGTTCGTGCGCCACCGGCCGCTGCTGCTGGCGCTGTCGGAGCAGGCGGCGACCGACCCCCGCGCGGCGGCGACCCTCCGCCGGAGCTTCGGGCGAGCGCACCAGCAGGCGAGCGAGCGGATCGCGGCGGCCCAGGAGCGCGGCGCCGCGCGTCGCGAGATCGACGCCGACGCGGTCGCCGGATGGCTGACCTGGATGGCCGAGCGCGGCATGCACCAGCTGATCGGGCCCGCCGATGCGCCCGAGCGCGAGCGTCTCGAGACGGGGCTCGCGGACATCATCTGGTTCACCGTCTTCGCCCGCTGACGCGTCGGCGGAGCGGGTCGAGCCCACGCGCCGTCTCGGGGCGCGGGGCGCCCACGGCGGCCGGTGGCTCGGGCTCCTCCGGGCCGTCCGCCCTTGCGCCGACCCCCGCGGGGAGCTAGCGTCGCAAGAATCGAACTACTAGTTCGAATCTTGTCTACTAGGGGAGGGTGGGATGGTCGACGACTGGCGATGCACGCGGGACGCGAGCGATCCGCGGTTCTACGACCGCCGCAACCGGCGGGTCCTGGCGCAGCTGGCGGCGGAGGCGCCGATCCACCACGTCGACGCGGAGTTCACGCAGCCGTTCTGGAACGTCTGCCGGCACGACGTGATCCGCGAGGTGGGCAAGCGCGTCGACCGGTTCACCACCGAGCAGGGCGTGCACCTGAACGCCGCGGCCTTCGCGGTGGCCGGCGCGGCGCCGGCGCCCACCGACGCGCGGATGCCCGTCGCCCTGCGTCCCGCGAACGTCATGTCGGCCTCCGAGCACCGCCGGGTCCGTGGGCCCGTCAACCCGCACTTCCGCGCCGACGCGATCGCGGCGATCGAGGCGGACGTCCGGGCGATCGTCGACCTCGTGCTCGACGGCGCGCCGACGGGCGAGGAGATCGACGTCGTGCCGGTGATCGCCTCGCGGATCCCGCTCTTGGTGACCGCCCGGCTCCTCGGCGTCGACCTCGCGCGCGAGCGGGAC
>JALRCL010000219.1 GCA_023268575.1 Patulibacter sp. | reverse complement strand
GGGCGGTCGCATGGTCGAGCTACGTGAGGCGACCGATGATCCGGACACCCCGGCCGCCGATGCCGACCTCGACGAGCGAGTCACGAAGCAGGGATGGGACGCGGCGCGCAACCAGCTGCAGTTCGCGACCGTCGGTGTCGGCTCCTCGCGTGAGGGGACCACGGCCTACGAATGGGGCGCTCTCGGCCAGCTCACGAAGCAGCGACAGTACGGCGGCTCGTACGGGAACCCGTCGGGGACGGTGCGCGAACGCACCTGGGGATACGCGGTCCATGCGGGTCCGCCGCTGACGAGCGGCGTCTCGCAGACCGATCTGCGGGGGGAGAACGACGGTGGCCGGTCGTTCGTGTACGACCTGACCAGCGAGACGGACTTCAACGGCAAGGGCACGCTGTACGACTACGCCAATGGCGAGCGGGGCGACGTCCGCAAGATCACTCGTCCGTCGGGCGGCTACGAGGAGCTCGACTACGACGGGCGCGGACTTCTGACGACGCGGCGGACCCGCCAGTGGGGCGCGCCGGGGGCGACGAAGCCGGCGTTCAACAGCGCGGAGGCCGACGTCGTGACGGAGAGCTGGACGTCCTTCGACGGCAACGGCGATCCGACCGTCCGGGTCGACGAGGAGGGCAAGACCTGGACGACCGGGCGCGACGAGGTCGGCAACGTCCTCTGGGCGGCGGACCCGCGCGCCGGCGCCGCTCCGACGGTCGAGAGCGGTCCCGAGCAGGCGTGGGCCAACGCGGAGGACCCGATCTCGAAGGCCGGGGAGGCGGTGACCGACCAGGGGACCCGCGCGGCGATCGCGCGCCGGTCGGGCACCGCGTACGTGGCCCGATGGGGCTACGACGCACTGGACCGGATGGTCACCGAGGCGACTCCCAAGCGCTCTGCGGTCACCGAGGCCGATGGGCAGGGCGGCCAGAGGAGGGTCGCTGATGCGTTCCGACTGACGGTCACCGCGCACGACGCCAACGACAACCCGATCGCCCGCATGGACGGGGAGGGACACGTCTCGCAGGCGTCCTTCACGAAGACCGATCAGGTCGAGCAGGAGAAGAGCCCCGCCGTCGGCCACTTCGAGGCGGGCGCGAACGAGAACACCGCGCCGACGGAGGGCACTGCGGCCGAGGAGGTCACGAAGTATCGCTACGACCGCGTGGACAACCTCGTCGAGCGTGCCGAGCCCCTCGGCGATCTCGGCGGCGCACAGCACCGGACGGCCTGGAAGTTCGACGCCCTCGATCAGCCGGTCGCGCAGACGCGCTACGGCACCGGCGGCGTGGCCGGTGACACCTACGCGCAGATCACCACGGCGCGGCGCTACGACGCCCGCGGCCTCGTGATCGGTGAGGTCGACGCCCGGAGGGCGGGCAACGCGACCCTCGACGCCGCGTCGACGCTTGCGCGTACGCCGTCGAACTGGCGGACGAAGCTCGTGTACGACGACTTCGACCGCTTGGTCGAGAGCGTGGAGCAGCCCAGCGGCGCGGTCGACTCCGAGACGCCGGCGCAGCTCGTCACGAACTACCAGTACGACGGCAACGAGGATCGCCTGCGCCAGAAGACCACGCCCGGGGGGCGCGTCTCGATCTGGGACTTCGACGACGCCGGCCGGCTGATCGGCAAGCGCGAGCCGTTCGGCTACACCCAGGCCACGCGGTCCACGACGAGCCATGCGGTCACGACCTATAAGCGCCGCGCCGACGGTGCCGTGTACGAGATCACCGCTCCCCGCGGCAACGACGGGGGCGGCGCCGACGGGTTCGTGACGCGGTTGAGCTATGACAAGCGCGGCACGGTGATCAGGCGCGGACTCCCGCGCCGGGACGACCAGTACGGGCCGGCGTGGGCGATCACGTACCAGCCCGACGAGGTCGGCGACCCGCGGCGCATCCAGGACGCCAAGGGCAACTGGTTCGACAACGAGTTCACCGACACCGGTGAGCTCACCCGCACGACCCGCCCCTCGTGGTGGATCTACGACGCGCAGCAGGCGGGAGTCCGCGAGCGCACGCCGGAGGACCCCCAGCCCGAGACGGAGCCGCAAGGGGATCTGCCCGACGACCCCGTCGGCGGAGACTTCGGGTCCGTCAAGGCGCAAGAGCTGCCGGAGCTCCTGCCGCCTGCGGGCGCGACCGGTTTCGGGTACGACGGCGAGCTGCGCCTCAACCGCGTGACGTCGCAAGCGGACGGCGCCGGAGCGCTTTCCCAGTACCTGACGTACGACCCGGTGGGGCGCCTGCGGACT
>JALRCL010000191.1 GCA_023268575.1 Patulibacter sp. | reverse complement strand
GCGAACGCCGGCGCGACGTACGTCACGAGCATCGCGCGCGACGGCCCGATCGCGGCGATGAGCGCGAAGAACGTCGTGAACGCGAGGCCGGTCCCCACGACGCCGAGCGCGAGCAGCGCGACCCACGCGCCGGCGCCGTGCAGGGTCGGAGCGCCCTCGCCCGCAGCCGTCGCCACGAGCGCGATCGCCGTCGCCCACGCCGCGGCCCACGCGAGGTTGTCGGCCGTCTGGCGCAGCGGCGGAACGCCCGCGGTCCACCGACGTCCGAGGACCGCTCCGGCACCGTAGCCGAGCGGGGCGAGGAGGATCACCAGGCCGCCGAGCAGCGCGTCGGAGGACCCGGACAGGTCGGCCGCGAAGAGCAGCACGACCCCGGCGAACCCCGTCAGCAGACCGGCGACGCCGGATCGACCGAGCCGCGCCCCGCCGCCCGCGCGCTCCAGCACCGCCGTGCAGAGCGGCGCGGCCGCGACGATGACCCCGGCCAGGCCGCTGGCCACCCAGCGCTGGCCGAGCGCGATCATCGGCAGCGAGACGCCTGCCGCGAGGGCCCCGACGATCGCCGACCGCCACGCCGGGCTGCGGGGGCCGCCTCCGCCCGACCGCCGGCGGGCGAGGACCGTGATCACCGCGGCACCGATGAGCAGCCGGAGCGCGGCGACCCACGCCCAGGGCAGGCCGTGGTCCAGGAGCACGGCGGTCAGCGCGTAGCTGCCGCCCCACGTCGCCGCGAGCGCGACGAGGAGCATCGCCTGCGGGCGGGTCACGGGGCCTCCGGGCGTGGCGCCATCGCGGGTCATCGTGGCACCGGCGCTCGGCGCCTCGGTGCCGCGAGGGCGCGAGGTCCGGGGTTCGACCCCGACCCGCGCCACCGGCTGGACCTTGCCGGGGCGAGGCGTATCCTCGGTCGGGATGGCGCAGCGCGAAGAGGACCTGCCGCTCTTCCCCCTCGGGATCGTTGCCCTCCCCGGCGAGGACGTGCCGCTGCATCTCTTCGAGGAGCGGTACAAGGAGCTGGGAGCCCGGTGCATCGCCGAGGACCGCGAGTTCGGGATCGTCCTGCTCGACGAGGACGGTCCGCGGGCGATCGGCTGCGCGATGCGGGTGACCGAGGTCCTGCAGCGGTTCGAGGACGGTCGCCTCGACGTCATGACGCGCGGCACGCGGCCCTTCCGGGTCATCGAGGAGCACCACCGCCACGCCTACGCCTCGGCGGAGGTCGAGTTCCTCGACGACGCCGCGGAGTCGCCCGACCACGACGCCGCCGCGGCGGTCCGTCAGGCGTACGCGTCGCTGGCCAACCAGGCGACCGAGCACGAGGTGACGCCGGGGGATCTCGCCGCGGCGACCTCCTACGACCTCGCGGCGTCGGTCGAGTTCGCCGCCGAGGCGAAGCAGCAGCTCCTGGAGCAGCGCTCGGAGAACGCCCGCCTGCGCCAGCTGCTCTCGCTCCTGCGCGCCGCCCTCAAGCGGCTGGAGTTCGCCGACCTCGCCCGCGTCCGCGGCGCCTCCAACGGCGTCGTCCGGTTCGACTGAGGGTCGGCGCCGGCCGCCTCGCGCCCGGCTGGTTGGAACGACGCCCGCCCGGGCAGGGGCAGGGCATGGGCACCGAGATCGTCTGGTTCCGCCGCGACCTGCGCGTGCGGGACCACCCCGCGCTGCACGAGGCGGCGTCGGGCGACGGCTCGGTCGTGCCGCTGTTCGTCGTCGATCCGGCGATCGTCGGCGGCCGCGGGGCGTCCCGGCCTCGCGCGCGCTTCCTCGCCACGTCGCTGCACGAGCTCGACGGGGCGCTGCGAGAGCGCGGCGGGCGGCTCGTCGTCCGCCACGGCGATCCGGCGGAGGTCCTGCCGGCGCTCGCCCGCGAGGTCGGGGCCGACGTCGTGCGGTGGACCGCGGACGCCTCGCCGTTCGGACGCGCGCGCGACGCCCGGGTCTCCGAGGCGCTGGACGCGGCCGGGATCGCCGTGCGCGAGCACCCCGGCCAGTACGTCGTCGATCCCGCCGTGCCGCGCACCGGCAGCGGCGGGACGTACGGGGTCTTCTCGCCGTTCCACCGCTCGTGGGACGGGCAGGAGCGCCGGCGCATCCACGACGCTCCCCGGACGCTGCGGGTGCCCCAGGTCGGCGGCGAGGGCCTGCCGTCGGCGCGCGAGCTCGCCCCGGCGGACCTGCCCGACGTGCCGGAGCCGTTCGCGGAGGGCGGCGAGGAGGCGGGCCTGCGCGCCGCACGCAGCTGGCTCGACGGCCCGCTGGCCGAGTACGCCGACCGCCACGACGCCCTCGCGGTGCCCGGCGCCCGCCCGGCGGGCGGCACGAGCGGCCTCTCGCCGCACCTGCGGTGGGGCACGATCTCCTCGCGCTGGCTCGAGGGACGAGCCCGGCGGCTGGAGGGCGAGGGTCCCGCGGCGTTCGTGCGGCAGCTCGCCTGGCGCGACTTCTACGCCCACGTCTACCTGCACCACCCCGGCGACCGCCA
>JALRCL010000139.1 GCA_023268575.1 Patulibacter sp. | reverse complement strand
CGTGGCGCTTGCCCGACAGCAGCGCATCCGCGACCTTCTCCAGGCGCGGCCGGTCCTGATCGCGCACGGGCTTGGTCAGCACGCCGTTGGCGAATTGTCGCTTCTGGCCGACGACCTCGCAGATCCGGCCGGGACGACCAGGGGCAGCAGAGCGGCCAGGGCGGCGGTCCCGGCGGCCCTTCGGATGCCCAGCTCGCCACGTTGGCCAAGGCGCTCGGCGTCTCGACGAGCAAGCTCCAGACCGCGATGGCGTCGCTGCGCGACGGGCAGGCGCAGGGCGAGCGTCCGGACCCCAGCGCGATGGCCGAGCAGCTGGCCGAGGCCCTCGGCCTCTCGACGGCCAAGGTCGAGAAGGCGCTGGAGGCGGCCCGCCCGGACGGCGCGCCCGGCGGCCAGGGCGGCCCCGGCGGCGGTCAGGGCGGAACGCCGCCGAGCGGCGCTCCCCCGACCGGGGCGCCGCCGTCCGACGGCGACGCGAGCACCTCGAGCGGCACCGCCCTCGGGCAGCAGAGCTGACCCGGCGCGTCGCCGGGCGACGCACCACCACGGCGGCGCGCCTCGCGCCCCGCGGCCCCTCCGACGACGCCCCGAGCGGCCGGCCTCCACGCCGGCCGCTCGGTCGTTTCCGGCCGCGTCGCTCGGGTCGCTGGTCGCAGCACCGGCCGACGCCTCCCGGCCGCGGTCGGACGCCGCCGGCCTCCCAGCCACGTCTCAGCCTCCCCGGAGCCGGGGCCCACGGGCCGACCGCAGCATGGCCTCCATGAGCACCGCCCCGAAGACCGCCGAGCGCGCCACGGCCGCGCACGGCGTCCCGGCGCCCGTCGTCGAGGTCGTCGTCCCGGTCCACGACGAGCAGGCAACCCTCGCCGCCTCGATCCGTCGCCTCCACGACCACCTCACGGCCGAGATGCCCTATCCGTGGCGGATCACGATCGCCGACAACGCGTCGGTCGACGCGACGCCGCGGATCGCCCGGGCGCTCGCCGAGGACCTGCCCGGCGTCGGCCTGCTGCGCCTGGACCAGAAGGGCCGCGGCCGCGCGCTGCGGGCCGCCTGGTCGGCGAGCGAGGCGGCCGTCGTCGCCTACATGGACGTCGACCTCTCGACCGACCTCGCGGCGCTGCTGCCGCTCGTGGCCCCGCTCGTGACCGGGCACAGCGACGTCGCGATCGGCACCCGCCTGGCAGCCGGATCGCGGGTCGTCCGCGGCCCGAAGCGCGAGGTCATCTCACGGACCTACAACCGGATCCTGCGGCTCTCGCTCCACGCCCGCTTCAGCGACGCGCAATGCGGCTTCAAGGCGATCCGGGCCGACGTGGCCCGCGAGCTCCTGCCGCAGGTCCGCGACGAGAGCTGGTTCTTCGACACGGAGCTGCTCGTCGCCGCCCAGCGCGGCGGCCACCGGATCCACGAGGTGCCGGTCGACTGGGTCGACGACCCCGACTCGCGCGTCGACATCGTCTCGACCGCCCGCGACGACCTGCGGGGCGTGGCGCGCCTGCTGCTGGCCGGCGCCCGCCGCAGCACCGTCGGGCCGTTCCTCGCGATCGGCGCCCTCTCCACCATCGCCTACGCGCTCCTCTACCTCCTGCTGCACGGTCCGCTCGGCGCGGGCGGCGCGAACGTCGCCGCGCTGGCGATCACCGCGGTCGCCAACACCCAGGCGAACCGCCGGCTGACCTTCCGCGTCCGCGGACGGGCGGGGCTGGCGCGCCACCACGCGATGGGCGCGGTCGTCTTCGTCCTCACCGTCCTGCTGACGAGCGGCGCGCTGAGCCTCCTGCACGCGATCGACCCCGGACCGTCGCGCGGCGTCGAGCTGGCGGTGCTCATCGCCGCGAGCATCTGCGCGACGGTGACCCGCTACGTCGCGCTGAGGACCTGGGTCTTCGCGCACCGCGGCCGCCACCAGGCCACGCACCGCCGCCGACCGGCGGTGCCCGCTCCGCGGATCGCGCGCCTGGTGCCGCTCGGCGAGCCCGCCGGCGGGCCGATCGCCCGCCACGCCTCGCGCCCCGCGACGGACCGCGGTGGCGAACGCGCGGGAGCGCCGACCACCGGCGCCACGACCTCCGGCGACGGCCGCGTCGCCTCCTGATCCCGATCCCCGACACGACCGACCGACCGAAACGACATGTCGACACCTGAGATGACCCTCCCGGGCCGCCTGCGCGGCGCGCCCGGACGTACCGCCGCGCGCGCCCGCACCGGCGCCCGCGGCCTGGCACGACGCCCGGAGCTGCTCGGGCTGCTGGTGCTCGCCGGCGTCCTGAACCTCTGGGCGCTGGACCAGAACGGGATGGCGAACGAGTACTACTCCGCCGCCGTCCGCTCGATGAGCGAGAGCTGGCACGCGTTCCTCTACGGCTCCTTCGACAACGCGGGCGTGATGACGGTCGACAAGCCGCCGCTCGCGCTCTGGATCCAAGCGCTGTCGGTCCGCGCCTTCGGCCTCAGCGCCTGGAGCATCCTCGTGCCCCAGGCGCTCATGGGGGTGGCGACGGTCGCGTTGGCCTACGACCTGGTTGCCCGGCGCTTCGGCCGCCCCGCCGCCGCCGTCGCCGGCCTGGCGCTCGCGCTGACGCCGATCGCCGTCGCGGTCTCGCGCCACAACAACCCGGACGCGCTGCTCGTGCTCTGCGCGACGCTCGCGCTCTGGGCGACGCTCCGCGGCCTCGAGCAGGGCCGCACCCGCTGGCTCGTGCTCGCCGGCGTCGCCGTCGGCCTCGGGTTCGAGGCGAAGATGGCGGCGGCGCTGATGGTCGTGCCGGGCATCGTCGCGGCCTGGCTGTGGATCGCGCCGACGGGGCGCCTGCGCGCGGTCCGGCAGGTCGGCGCCTTCGGGCTCTCGGCCGCGGTCGTCGGCCTCGCCTGGCCCGTGCTCGTCTGGCTCACGCCCGCCACGGACCGGCCCTGGGTCTCCGGCACGAGCGACAACTCGATCTGGTCGCTGATCTTCGGCTACAACGGCCTCGGCCGGCTGTTCGGGCAGAGCGGCGGCCCCGGCGGGATGGCGGGCGGGCCCGGCGGGATGGGCGGCGGTGGCCCGATGGGCGGGGGCGGTGGCGGCCTCTCCAGCGGCGGGAACTTCGGCGGCGACCCGGGCGTGCTGCGGCTGCTCAACCAGGCCCTCGGTGGTCAGGCCGGCTGGCTGCTCGGCGCGGCGCTCGTGGCCGGCGTCGGGCTGCTCGTCGCCACGCGCCTGCGGCGCGCCGACCCCCGCACCGGCTTCCTCCTCGTCGTCGGCGGCGCGGGCCTCGTGACCGCGGTCGCCTTCAGCCGGGCGGAGGGGATCTTCCATCCCTACTACGTCTCGCTGCTCGCGCCGTTCGTCGCCGCGCTCGTCGGGGCAGGGGTCGGCACCGCGTGGCCGGGTGGGACGGCCACCGCGACCGGCACGTTCGACGCGGCGGCATCGCCGGCCGTGCCGACGGCCGAGACGGCCGGTGCCCGCACGGCGCGCCATCCGTGGGCCGCGGCCGGGGGCGCGACCGCACCGGGGCGCCGCGGTGGCCGCGCCGCCACGGCGATCCACGAGGCGCTGCTCGGTCCGCGGCTGCGGGCGGGGCGAGCTGCGGCGGCGGATCCGGGGAACGGACGCCCGACCCCGGGCACGTCCCCGGTCACCCGCGCCGATCTGACGGCACGGGTGCTCG
>JALRCL010000057.1 GCA_023268575.1 Patulibacter sp. | reverse complement strand
GGTCCGGATCTTGCCGGGAACCGGCGCCGAAGCCCGTGATCTTCATCGCTTCCTAACCCTCTCCGGGCGCCGGGTTGCACCCGGGAGCGAACAGCCGTTCCCCGTCAGGCTCAGCGGAGCTCGACGCCGCCCGGCGCCGTGCAGAGGCCGGCGCGGTCGGTGACCGTGCCGATCCGCTTCGGGGAGGGGCGTCCCGCCCGCCCGTGCTGGGCGAGGAGGGCGGTCGTCTCGTCGACGTGCTCCTCGGCGACGACGGCGACGAAGCCGCAGCCCATGTTGAAGACCTCCCACATCTCGGCGTCCGAGACGTTGCCGAGGCGCTGGATGAGGCGCATGACGCCGGGGATCGGGAGCGGGTCCTCGATCGCGAAGCCCAGGCGGGGGCCGGAGGCCGCCGCGGGGTGGGGCTGGCCGTGCGCGTCGAGGGCGCCGAGGCGGACGAGGTTCAGGAGGCCGCCGCCGGTGATGTGGCTCAGGCCGCGGACGGGGATGCCGCTGCGCAGCAGGTCGACGATCGCGCGGACGTAGATCACCGTCGGCTCGAGCAGGGCGTCGGCGACGGACGCGCCGCCGAGCTCCTCCGGCCGGTCGTCGAGCGTCAGGCCGCCGTCGCGCTGCAGCGCCTTGCGGGCGAGCGTGTAGCCGTTGGAGTGGATGCCGCTGGACGGCAGGCCGATCAGGGCGTCGCCCGGCTCGATCGCCGCGCCGGTCACGAGCTCGTCGAGCCCGACGGTGCCGATCGCGGTGCCGCAGAGGTCGAAGCCGCCCGGGTCCGGGTGGCCGCGCAGGAGCTCCGGCAGGACGGCGAGCTCGCCGCCGGGGATCTCGATCCCGGCGTCCTCGGCCCCGGCCTTCAGGCCGCGGGCGATCGCGGCGAGGCGCTCGCCGTCGGGCTCCTGGACCGCGAGGTAGTCGAGCATCGCGATCGGCTCGGCGCCGACGCACACGAGGTCGTTGACGTTCATCGCGATGCAGTCGATCCCGACCGTGTCCAGCCGGTTCGTCTCCTCGGCGACGATGAGCTTCGACCCGACGCCGTCCGTGGCGACCGCGATCCCGAGGTTCGGGGCGACGCGCAGGACGCTCGCGTAGTGCCCGGACGCGAGGACGTTCAGCGAGGGCTTCCCCGTCTCGATCGTCTTGAGGATCCCGACCAGGGCGCCGACGCCGGCGTCGGACTGGGTGGTGTCGACCCCGGAGGCCGCGTAGGCGTCGCTCATCGCGGAGGATCGTCGCACGTTCCCCGCGACCGGTGGCGGTCGGCGCGGGCGCGCGTGGGGTCGACACCGGCGCGGTCGCCTGATGCTGGTGGGGGCTGCGGGTGCGCGGACTGCCGCGGTACGGGTGCGCGACGCCGCTCGGTGGTGGTGGAGGGCGACGGCCGTGGTGCGTCGCTCGCGGCGTCGTGCCGGACGAGTGGCGTGCCGGGGCGGCTGGGCGTCCATCGTGCGGCGTCGGTCCGGCCTCGGCGGGCGAGCGTCTGCGGGGGCGGCCCGCCTCGGTGCGACGGGTCGCGCCCCGGCGTTCGGCGGACGAGGTCGTCTCGACGTGGCCGGTGGGGCGCAGAGGCCGGGCGGGAGAGGCGCGGTGCCCCCGCG